>SLDF01000169.1 GCA_007125435.1 Saprospiraceae bacterium | reverse complement strand
TCTCCTACATTGGCTCGCCTGAAGTCACAAAAGACGTATCAGGAGCCGCTTCCGTTAAGCAATTAGAACAGTAATATCCGATGATTTCTACAAGTATCAGTTATTAAAGGCTACCTCTAAATACAGTTTCAATAATTCTTGCTATATTCGGGCGCTTATCCAATGGATTCTATTCATTCGGATTTGTACTGATATGAACGATTAAAAGTAATAATACCTAATCACAATTTTAACGCATACAGAAAATTATATTTTATGAGTTTTAGATCGCTAATCGTAGCATTTGTCATTGTCTTTATGGGCGTTCATTCATTTGCCAATGACGGCATGTGGCTCCCTAATCTACTTAAAAAGCTGAATGAACCTGAGATGAAGTCTCTTGGCATGCGTATTTCTGCCGAGGATATTTACAGCATCAATAATAGCAGCATCAAAGATGCAGTTGTCCACTTTGGTGGAGGTTGTACAGGAGAAGTCATCAGTCAGCAGGGCTTGTTATTGACCAATCATCACTGTGGATATTCATTTATTCAGAGACACAGTAGTCCTGAGAACAACTATTTAGAATATGGCTTTTGGGCAGAAAACATGGAAGCTGAAATCCCGAACCCCGGATTGTCTGTAACTTTTATTGTCAGAATTGACGATGTCACCGATCAGGTGCTGAGCGGCATACAAGATGACCTCAGCGCAGAAGACAGACAATCTGCCATAGATCAAAACCTAAACACCATAAAAGAAAATGCTAATATCGAGGACTATCAAAACGTATTCATTAGGCCTTTTTACGAAGGCAATGAGTATTACATGTTCACCACAGTGACATATCGCGATGTCAGATTGGTAGGCACTCCACCCTCATTTATTGGAAAGTATGGAGCAGACACGGATAATTGGGTCTGGCCAAGACATACAGGAGATTTTGCTCTATTCAGAATTTATGCTGATGAAAATAATCTGCCGGCTGATTATTCACCGGAAAATAAACCCTATGAACCGAAATACAGCATGACACTATCTATGGACGGTGTTGCAGAAGACGACTTTGTGTTTGCTTTCGGTTTCCCGGGTCGAACAGATCAATATTTGCATTCTTCAGCTATCGATCAGGTTCAGAATGTATTGAACCCTCATCGCGTAGCTATTAGAGATCGTGCATTGGATATTATTGATGGTGCCATGCGCGCTGACTCCGTCATCAAAATACAATACGCCAGCAAGCAGAGTCGTATTTCCAATTATTGGAAGAAGTGGAGAGGCGAGTCACTGGGTCTTCAAAGATCAGAAGCTGTAAGGGATAGAAAGAAATACGAAAGAGAATTCAACCGCAGAATCAATCTAAATCCGGAATTTTATAAGTATAAAGAACTGACCAGCTCATTTGCGAGACTTTACAGCCAACATAATCCCTATGCACAGGCAGCTGAGATTTATCAAGAAACCATTCTGAGAAATCCTGAAATCAATGCCTTCATCAATGCTATACATAATATGATGCCAATTTATGAAGATTCAGGTCAGGAAGCTTTCGAAGAAAGGAGAGGTCGACTACAAGGCGCCCTGTCCAGATTTTTCAAAGATTATCGAACCGAGATTGATACGGCAGTATTAGCCTCTCTACTTGACTATCATTATAATAATCAGGAAGAAAGATTTCAGTCAGACCTCATGCTGCAATATGGCAATCAAAATGATAGCAACTGGTCCAAGATCGTCAGCATGCTCTATGCCAATACACATTTTGACAGCGAAGAGAATATGGCTAAACTATTAAATATGCCCTATGAGGAAATGAGTGAAGCGCTTTCGAATGACGACCTTTTCACATTTATTACAGATCTCATCGAGACTGCGAAAGAGAAAATCTATCCGGAATACAACGAACTCACATCCAGCATCAATGCCCTCAAAAGGCAGTATATGGAAGGCCAGAGAGCCGTTTTCCCTGAGCGCACATTCTTCCCGGATGCCAATAGTACGATGAGGGTATCATACGGCAAAGTATCGGGTTACAATGCACGTGATGCTGTGTATTTTGAGCCATTGACGACCATCGACGGTGTTATGGAAAAATATAAGCCCGGCGATTATGAATTTGACCTCGATGAAAAATTTAGAAAACTCGTAGACCACAAAGACTATGGCATATACGAAGTAGATGGCACCGTGCCGGTCAATTTCATAGCAGCCATTCACACCACCGGTGGTAACTCAGGCTCTCCGGTTTTAAATGCAGATGGAGCCTTGGTTGGGCTGCTCTTTGACGGTGCATGGGAAGGCGTCATGAGCGATATATACTACAGTGAAGATTTGGTCAGGAGTATCATGGTTGACATTCGATACGTCCTGTTCATTATTGATAAATATGCCGGAGCACAGCACATCATGGATGAACTAAAAGTGACACAAAACAAAGTCAACCCCGATGGTAAAAAATCGGCAATTAAATAATATATCATCAAAAGCTCAGACTTTTAGTCTGGGCTTTTTTTATATATTTTGGTGGTTATAAAATAGACACCTTCTGGAGTATAGCTGGTTAAATATTGTCAATGTTTTAGGCTCTCTGGGGCTATTCATTTATGGTCTTAAGCTCATGAGTGATGGCATTCAGCGCGCAGCCGGATCTGCGCTGCGCAGTTTCCTGGATAGGATGACGAGCAGTAAGTTTTTAGCAATATCTACAGGCTTCATCATCACCTCACTGATCCAGTCCTCATCGGGTTCTACTGTCTTGATTGTCGGCTTTGTCAATGCAGGCTTACTCAATGTCTCCCAGTCCATTGGCTTACTATTTGGCATCAATATCGGCACCACAGTCACAGCATGGATCATTTCTGTCTTGGGCTTTAATTTTTCATCCTATCAGTCTATTCTACCCTTACTTATCATTATTATACCACTGATTTTCTCCAGGAAGAAGTCTCTTAATGCATGGGGTGATTTCTTCATGGGGCTCATTTTACTTCTGATCGGCCTTTTCTTCATGAGAGAAAATATACCTAATTTTAGCAATATTCGCGGTGAGCTCTCTTTTATCGAACAATTAGCCGGTCATGGATTGTGGTCTATACTCCTGTTCATTTTAATCAGCATGGCCATTACAGTTGTACTTCAATCCTCCACAGCCACACTTGCTCTGACCCTGGTTTTGTGTAATAGAGGATGGCTACCGTTTGAGGTCGCTTCGGCCATGGTTCTTGGATCCAACATTGGCACCACCAGCACAGCAGAAATTGCCAGCCTCATTGGCAATAGAGAAGCCAGAATGACAGCACGAATTCATACATTTTTCAACTTTTACGGGGTCCTATGGGCTATAGTTCTTCTTCCATTTCTGCTCCGGCTCGTCGACTGGATAGGTATGACTTTGTTCTATCAAAACTCCGCCTTCGACGATGCATTTGCTGTACCGGTTGCCTTAGCTGTTTTTCATACTGTATTCAACGTCATTAATGTTGGCATCTTCTTATTCATCCCAGGCGTACTGCTTTACTCAGCCGATAAGACCGTTCCACATAAAAAGTCAAAAGCACAGAAAGACGAGCATCTATCAAGACAACTCAGCAATACCCTCAATCTCCCGGAACTCACTGTCATGAGCGTCAAAAAAGAAGTAGCCGACTTCGCTACCCTCACTCTCAAAATGAACAACCTGGTGACCAAAATGCTACTGGAAATAGAGCACGACGCCAGAGAAAACGCCTACCAACTCATCAAACAAAAAGAAAAAACAATTGACAACTTTGAGAAAGTGCTCCGAAAGAAACTCTCCAATGCTCTATCAGAAGAAGTCACCAGCAAAACATCTTTCGAAATAAGCGGACTGCTCAACATCTGCAATGAACTCGAAAGAATTGGCGACCTCTACATGGACATGGCTAGAGTTTTGAAACACAAACACGAAAAAGCCATTTGGTTCAATACCCAGCAGCGGTCACAGTCCAAATCATTACTCTTCATCCTGGGCAAAGAACACGAAGTCATCATTGAGGCGCTTTCCCGACGTACCAAAGCCCTCATTGCCAAAAGCTCTCTCAATACCTTCCACAGCGACCTCAAGCGCATCACCCAGCTCAATGAAAACGAATTCATTCACGAGAAAGAAGTGCATGCCCTCGGCCCACAGCTATTCCAAAATCTGGCCAACATCGCAGACAACATCTCAGACCATCTCTACAGCATATTCAAAATCATAGAAAAAGATCTATAAGTCTAGACTTCTCCCTGGGCGTGACCCCTTACTACCGTGCGGGGTCGGGCTATGCGCTTGTATTCACAGGTCAACCATAGGGTGTCGCTGCTGTTTTGAGTGGCTTCCATTCGGTCGCCCCTCCCTCCAGCGCTCCACCAACTATGCTATTCCTGTTCATATCGCTTCTATCCCTCACGCAATCTTGTGTGAAATATAAAGGTTATAGACATAGCTATGTAGATCTTAATGAGCGTTGTCGTTGCCGAGCCAGAGGCGGCTATAATTTTATTGTAAGATGTGCAGGGCATTCTTAGTATTGGATTCTAATCAAGGTTTAGTCGATGCTGAGCCGAGGGCGGCTCAGTTCTATCAAAAAGATAGTGATTTTTATCAAGTCTTGAAGAAGCTGAGCCAGGGGCGGCTATGTTTTATTATCATTTACTAGCTTACTCATTATAGCAATTTTATTCAGATATAGTGATGCCGAGCCAGAGGCGGCTCGGTTCCTTCATTATTTGCTTGACATTTAGTCAACCAAATTGCTGTGCACCATTCAGTCATCTCATTATCAGATTGACGTTTAGTCAATCTGATTGCTACGCACCATTCGGTCATGCACCAGTCGGTCACCCCTATGGTGAATGAGTGAAATCAAGCAAAGCGCCCT
>SLDF01000175.1 GCA_007125435.1 Saprospiraceae bacterium | reverse complement strand
TCGAGCCCAATCACAAATATGCATGGCGAGTAAGAGCTCGGGATATCATGGAGACCACATTCATAAGAGATGAAGGCTACTCTGAGGCCTTTACATTTACATTTTGCCCGGCTCCGGAAGGTGGAGACTTTGACGTCACAGCCGTATATCCGAAAGACAATGATACTATACCTTTCACCTTTCCATATTTAGCTGTCAGGTTTAGCCCATTAAGTGACAACTATGACCGTATAGAATACGATCTGGTTATCACAGGTGAAGGTGTCAATATCAACCGGACCGTCAATGTCCACTGGGGGGCACAAGGCCCGGCAAATCGTGTAAAGGCATTCTGGCCGGATGCCACAGATAATCAATGCAGCACCGTTCCACTTTTACGAACCGAAGACCTACCTGACTTTAGACTAGGTAAGACCTATACCTGGAGAGGTGATGTCACTGTACATCAAGGGTCTCATTCCTACAGAAAAAACATATTACCTCAGCGCTTCACCTACGGTATGCCTAAGCCAAAAACAGTAAGGCCGGTAACAGAGCACACCGTAAATCCGGCTGACCTGGCTAATCTTGAGTTTGAGTTTTCACCCGGTAATTTATCTTCTAATTACCTACCTCCATACACCATGCTGGAAGTTAACAGCCTGGGCATTTCACCACCTGCAAGGGAGATTCAGTCCAGATATGCAGCCAGGTGGATTCTACAAATCTGCAAAAACGACTCCACATTCAGCAACCCTACCGATATCATCGTAAGAGCTACCGGATGGCGCAATGCCGACCTGCCACAACGCGGTGAGATTGACAAAGACGTGTTCAAAGAAAGCATAGAAAAAAACATAAAGACTCGGGTGAATGAAGCCCTCGGTGACCAAACTTTAGAAGACGGCAGATATTTCTGGCGCGTAGGCTGGTCTGCCAAGCCCAATGACACCGACAACAATGAGACAGTCATGGTATGGGCAAAACCATCCGTCGTTGTTTTAGATAGTAGCGTTCCGGCTTCTGATCCAAGCGGTGGATCGGATTCAGACTGCATGAGTGATTGCGAAACAAGTGCTCCCACAAATACCTCCGACCCCAAAACCCTGAGTATTGGTGAAGAAGTACAAGTAGGCAGGTTTACCATGACGGTAAAACAACTGAATAACCCGGGCGCATCCAACCGGGTTTTCCACGGTCAGGGTTCAATCCCATTACAATTTATGGGTATTGATGTAAAAGTACAATTTCAAAACCTACAGGTCAACGGAGAAGGACAGATGTACGCCGGAATGGTAGAGGGATTAAAAGAGGAGGCCATATTTAATGTTGATGTAGAAAATATCAATGGTATAGGTATCCCTTCAATCGATTCATCAAACCTTGCCAACATGGAAAGCTTCATGGAGACAGGTGGACGTATCGTCAGCGCGCTTATACCGGGCTCAGAGATAGGCCTACCACTTGGCTTTGATCAAATCATTGATGATGTCAGAGTCGTTATTGGGATAGTGGAGATGGACTTCACACCCACAAAGGCAACCATCAACGCTGTTGCCAATTTCAACTTGACAGAAATCAGTGATGATTTTAATCTGGGATTTGGAGCAGCGGAAATCTGTATGAATCCTGATGGATTCAACGCCAATAATGCAGAGCTCTATCTAGCCAGAAGCATAATTATCCCATTTGAAACAGATGACTCTGATGATCCTGTACTGGTGTCCTTCAAAGGGCTTAATCATCCTGATTTTGAATACAGTCGAAGAAACGTTACCCATATCAGATTGGACTGCAATGGCTTCAGGGATGGACAAATACTCATAGAGACCACTTTTCCCAAAAGCGTCTTCACTGCTCTGAATGCTAATGGTACGGACAAAGCAGAAAACTTAAAAGCTACAGCAACCGGAAGGTTTGATGCAGCAGGTGGTATTTTGCTAGGGCTCACCTTTAGCGATAGGTTTTACTTCACAGACTTTGATGATATGAGCTTCGTCGTGGACAATGCCTGGCTAGACTTATCCTCAAGGGCTAATCCCAGCGGTTTTAGCTTCCCGCAGGGTTACGCTGATAGCACATTAGCAAATGCCCCTCGATCGTCTATTAGGAATGGATGGACCGGCTTTTATATGAAGAATGTCACTGCGTACTTCAAGTATGTCCATACCGGCGAAGATGACGGAGATTACAGAAATCAATTTTCCATAGGGCTTGAAAATGTAATCCTTGATCATACAGGTTTCAGCGCTAAGATTTACATGGCCAATCTGGTCAATTGGAATGAAAACGAAGACAATCTAGATGGCTGGGCCTTTGCTCTCGACACTATTGATATCACTTTCGTATCCAACAATTTAACCTCAGGGTCTGTAGCTGCAAGACTAGGGTTTCCTATGGATAAGACACAGTACTTAAAAACTAAATTCACATTGGCCTATGACCACTCAAAGAGCAAATTCAAATTTACAGTTTCGGTCAAGCCTGATGGCGATTTCAAGGTTGATGCTTGGGCAGCAAGGCTAGAGCTACATCAAAGCTCAAAAATCGAATTATCCATAAGCGATGAAGTGGACATAAAAGTAGACCTGACAGGTAGCATTTCTATTCGCTCAGAATTTAAAGAAGACTTCGACGATCTTCCAGGTACATTTACCTTCCCATCATTAGAATTTGAGCGGATCATCATCACTTCCAAAAGAGGATTTGAAGGGGGAACCATCAATAACAGAAACGTCACATCTATTCCCGGTAGTGGGGGCAGCAGTGGTGGCGGAAGTTCAGCAGGTACTTCATCAGGAGAGGGCAATAATGCCCAACGTGTAGCTCAGTTCCCTATTGATATCAACAGTATTGATTTGAATGTACGGGGTGTCAACGAAGTTGTGCTTGGCGTTGATATCATGCTGACATTTACAAATGACGGATCCGGCCTTTCAGGTGGTACCAAATTGAATTTTGTGGCTAACTATGACATAAGCAAATTAGAGTTCACAGATATCAATGTAGAATTAGAGAAAATCCACCTCTCTGCCAGTTTCACCCCCATACAGATCAAAGGAGAAATAGAGATATTCAAGCGTTCTCTACCCGGAGGCGGCTATGAAGAGCGTTTTAAAGGCAGCCTGGATGTCAAGCTGCCGGCTGAGCTGGAGGGCCGTCTAGAGGCAGAGTTTGGCATGTATGTCGAAAACCCGGATGCCCCTTATGGTTCTGAAGAGCATTTTTCATTCTTTAGGATTGATGGTAGGGTAAGTGGGTTTTCCTTGACATTAACGCCGTGGATGGCAGTTACAGGTTTTGGTGGCGGCGTCTATCATCGTATGAAGATCGTTGATCCATGTGATATGCCAAGGGTCAATCCCGAACATACCCGAGCCGGAGAGTATGGCTCTAGTGCACCGGCTGTCCTATCAGGAACAACATATACCAGAGATTACAATACGGTTGTTGGATTCAGAGTCATGCTTCAGGCCGGTTTTCCCAATAACGATGAGGTGTACAATCTGGATGTCACGGTTGGAGCAGAAATTGCAGAAGATGCTCACGGTTCAATATTTTTGCAGAGGTTATACTTCCAGGGGGATGTGTATGTGATGACCAAGATAAGCGAGAGAGCTAATCCAAAGATTTATGCCGGTGTCAATCTGGCCTATCAAAACACTTCCGGTAGTTCTCCCCTGATCACTGGTAATTTTGATCTATTCGTTGATGTCAAAATTCATGGCCTGGAATTATTAAAGGGCAATATGGGTACTGGTTCATCTGTATTTACAGAATGTGGCACCCAAACCAATATTTCATGTGGGTGTCAAGCTGCTGCTGCCAGACTCAGAATCCCATTGGATGATACAGCAGGTGAAGAATGGTATTTTTACATGGGGCATTGGAGTCCTGATGAGCCTTTCGAAAACCGGGGTAGTTTGCTACTAAATGTAGTAGACTTCCTAGAGGTTGAAATTTCACATTATCTCATGGCCGGTAATGGCTTACCCAGAAACCTTCCTCCCTTACCTGAATCGGTATCCAGTATATTAAATGGACCGTCCTCAGATGAGGGTGACCCCGGTGCCAGAGCAGCACTTGGTGCTGAGACTAATAAGGTAATGGCTAGACTTGCAGGGAATCGAGATGAGATGAATGCTGCAGGCTTTGCTATGGGTGCATATTTCAGAAACAGGATTGATCTTCGATTCGCCATATTCTATGCCACTTTTGAATTTATCCTTGGCTTTGATATCAATATAACACAGAGCGATGTAGAATGCCACAATCCGGAAGGTCCCGGTACTTTCCAGAGAGGTCTGGATGGATGGTATGGACAGGGTCAGGCCTATCTGGCGATGGAAGGTGACCTGGGTGTTTACATAGATTTATTTTTCATCAAAGGACGGTTCTCTATAGTAAACCTGGCAGCTGCTGTAATGATTCAGGCAGGCATACCAAATCCGGAGTATTTCAGAGGTCGAGTTGGCCTGAGATACAGTATTTTGAATGGCATGGTCGAAGGACATTGTAACTTCCAAATGGATATCGGCCAAAAATGTCAGCCAGTCAACCCCAACCCCTTCGGTATCGATCTCATAGCCGATCTGGCTCCTGACGGTGGTGATGACTTAAGTGTATTCACTGTGCCTGTAGCTGCATACAATTTTCCAATCAATCGAATTCTAACATTTGAAGAAGAGGTCGACTATGATGAGTACAGGCTAAAGCATATCAAAGGATTTGTACATAAGTTTGAGATCAGAGAAGGCAGGACTAATGGACCTATAGCCCGATCAACTACAACACATAGTGCTGACAATCTAGAGTCTAGAGCAGAAATTTCAGACTGGCTAAAACCTGAACAAAGGTATCATGTCATCCTGACCATGCGAGCTAGAGAGTATTCCAC
>SLDF01000289.1 GCA_007125435.1 Saprospiraceae bacterium | reverse complement strand
CAAAATAAGGCGCTTTGCTTGATTTTGTTCAATCACCGTAGGGTTGACTATGGCTCATTCACAAAATCACTTATTTTTTCGCCATTTACTCATACAGCTTTTATATTTTTTTATGGCATTCGTGAATCTCCTTCGTCGATTTTAACCCTCATTACGAATTTCCAATGCATAATCCGGGTTTAACTGACATTATCCGGGAAAGATATTCAATAGCATTATGTTTTTCAATAATGCATCAGCGATGTGAAGTGGGTCACGAGCGTATGCGAGTGAGTCCGCAGGACCGAGCGAACAGCGAGCCCCGAAACGTAGCGCCTTGAGGACGTAAGGACGAAAGGGATGCCCAAAAAGTTAAACCCATTTTATATAACTGAAATTTCTATTACATAAAATGGGCTTAATGATTAGTATCCTACATTTCTACTGCCTTGGTAACGCGTCTTACGCTCTTCAGTAGGTCCTTGTCCTGCCCGGGGGCCGTCTGGTCTTTCCATCTCCTGATCAGTCGACTTCGCTACTGAAAACTCGACTCGTCTATTCAAATATTGCTGGTTCTCCAAATTGCGTGGCAGATTGCCTCTAGCCGGTAAATCCTCTACCAGATTGTTGGACATACCCTCATATTGGATAAGGAAGCGGTCTCTAGGAATATCATAGCGATTGACCAAATAATTGATCGCAGCCTCTGCCCTATTGTAGGATAATACCCTATTGTACTCATCTGTACCTCTAACGTCAGTATGTCCTCTGGCGACAACTTTTATATTTGGGTGTGTTTTCATGACCTGAGCTATCTGGTGAAGATCACCATAGTATTCAGATTTGATAACATATTTATCGAGGTCAAAGTGAATGGTCGGCAGGTACCACTCCATTTTTATGTTGTCTAGCTTGCTGTTGACAATTTCATTGACAATATCTCTGACTTGCTCTTCTGTGACATAGTCAGGAATGATAGCCCTACCTTGCTCATCGACTTCATAGCCTGATGGAGAGTAAGGCTCAGCATCCAAATGGTCAGGAATACCATCTCCGTCAGAATCCAGTGTCCGCCCTTTTACATCGACAATAGCTCCTTCCGGAGAGTCCGGCTCAAGGTCAAAAATATCTATTATACCATCTCCATCAGAGTCGGTGATATCAAAGATCGGCCTTTTCTTTAATTCTGCAATGTCTTCCATGACAGGATCTAGTGGATTAACCCAGTATAATGGCTCCGTCTTTTTGTTGGTCTTTCCCAAATTGATATTGAGCTTCAGCTGTGTAAAATGTGCGATATCTCTATTGGTAGATATCTGCTGTGGGCTCCTGAATGCAATACCATCTAAGTAGTCATTATCGGATAGTCTGATTGCATATTCAAGACTAATATTGACTCGCTGAGTTATCTTGCGGCTTAAGCCGACACCAAAAGTAAGGTTGCCTAGTAAATTCATATTGTCATTCAATCGAAAACCGGAGGGCTTTATACGGCCTCTGGTTTCAAACTCATCATTGAGTATATCATTGATCTGCGAACGCCTCTCTCTTCTATCTGCAAGTGTTGTATTCTCGGTGCTTACACTAGACAAATCGTAGGGATTGCCATTATTGTCAAAGAAATTCATCCTAGTATCATGAGTGTATAGTCCTATTCCACCCATCAGAAAGGCGTTCCACTTGTTATTTGTCTTATGAAATAAAAGATTACCCAGATTAACTAAAGCTTGTAAATCTAAACCATAAAACCTGGTCTGAAAGGCTCTTGGCATCTGAAGGCTACCATACTGTGAGGCAACATCAGGATATTCTCTGGTACCCAGGCTAGTACCCATTAATCTGGTATCGGTAGAGCGGTATTGCCCAAATGTAAACTCTCCTCTAAGGCTAAAAGTGTAGTTGATAGCCTTCCTCAGGTGCAAAGAAGCACCTAAGCCACCGGGTAAGGTCGATGCAACATCTCCGGTTACCAAAAATGAACCTAAACCAATGCCCAACTCCCACATATCATTTGGACGTGCAGAAAAGCGTCCATCTCCTGACCTCCACCGCTCTTGCTGCTCAGCATCTTTTACCTTAGTATTCGGAATTCCGGTCGTTAGGTATTCGACATTTTCATCCTGTGCCGATAAACCGATTACCATAACCACAATAAATAGTGGAATCAACCAGAGACTAACCTTATTCATGATATAAATTTTTAAAAATTTGAAAGCTAATTATCACAACAACTTACACATAATGATAAATAATCATATATTTGCTGCAAGTATATTACAAAATGTTGAATTAATGTTAAAAAACACCATTAAAAAAAATCCTAAACCTATTTGTATTGTTCAAACTACGGACTCGTTATACATTAAAATTAAATACAATATAAATAAGTTCCATTCGGAAGAAGAAAACATTTATCAAATGATTCATGTGTCTTCGTCCGTATCCGATGAAGAACTGATTGCTTTACTGGTAGAACTATATGAAGAGCAAAGGAACGTCATTATCATTAGCTCTTTTTCTAATGCCTTAAAAGCTGTTTTACAAACCATCCGATACCACAACAAACCTACTATCGTACACCATGTAGACGAATCTGTCAACTTCCTCGATCACTACTATAATACATCTTCTGAAAGCAATATAGCTTTACCCGACAAAACGATCCAAAATATCTTGCGCGTTGATTGCTCATCTATTCAACAACATCAGTTTACAGATCTATTTTCACAACATGTATTAAATACTACTTCAAGAGTCTACAGGTTGGGTCAAATAAAAGATAATTTATATTTGTGTGAACCTGCTATGCGGTCAGCAAATGCTATTGTTATTGACATGAAAGTATTAAAGTACAACGAGTTTCCATCTGTTGAAGGGTTCTCTCAAAGCGGCTTGACAAGCGAGGAGGCCTGTATGATGTCCAGACATGCCGGGCTAAGTAACGACAATAAAATAACCCTTATTCACGGTATTGAAGAAAAGATGAATACATGTGATGATCAATCTGCCAATGTTTTGGCTCAGATGATTTGGTATTATTATCAAGGACTCGTGAATCAATATAGAGAAGACTTGGAAGACCCTAAGAAAAGAATCTCTTATCATGTCTCCGTCGAGACTATTACGAATGATTATGAGTTTATCAAAAGCCAGCTGAGTGGAAGATGGTGGTACAAATCCCCTATCGACCTTCCTGAGCACCTAAAGCATCTTCAGTACTATCCGTGCCATTATGAAGATTATCTGGAGGCTGTAGAAGGATATGTGCCGGATGAGATTTTATTGGCGCTGGACTGGTTTTCTCAATTAGAAGATGATCAAAGCTCGTCAAAAATTGACTCTAATTGATTAGACCTGGAGCCTTTTATCAAAACTTTACTGCCCTTTGATAATGAGCTGAATAAATCGCTCTTTAAACTCTCCTTATCCGAATATTTGTAGTAGTTTTTGCCTACTTCCAGACCATCCCATTCAGAACCCAGTAAAAATACTTCGTAGTCACCACGAAATTGTTTCAACTGATCTATTATGATTTTGTGGGCTTCGCTGGTGAAATCACCAAGCTCTTTCATACCGCCAAGTACAAATATCATTTTCTCTTCCTTACATTGCTCATAAAAATTATCAATGGCTTTTGCCATGCTGGATGGATTTGCATTATAAGCGTCCTTAAATACCTGTACATCACGCCAAGTCACCCATTGTGATCTGTTGTTATTCGGAATGTAGTTTTCAATTCCGTTCTTAATATTCTCAGCGCTACACCCAAAATAAATACCAACTGCTATAGCCAGACGAATATTGTCATAATTATAGTCGCCACTAAGATGGGCTGTTATACTGGTCTTTTCATTATTAACCGCCAACTCGAAATGTATGGCAGGATGCAAGCTCTCCGCTCTAATGTTGACCTCTTGACCGTTTATATTGCATCCTTCAGAAGTTAATTTAACCCTGTGTGGGTATTCTCCCAGCATTTCATGAACCGGATAAGCAGCACTTTCTATGTAGCAAACCGGTTTATTGTAGTCGATGCAATATTTGAAGAGTTCAAACTTACCTTTAGCTATATTTTCCTCAGAACCAAATCCTTCTAGATGAGCGAGACCAATATTGGTAATCACTCCAAAATCAGGCCGAGCTATCTGCGCCAGCTCCTCAATTTCGCCCATATGATTGGCCCCCATTTCTATGATGGCAATTTCGCAATCCCCGGGCATTGATAAGAGACTCAGTGGCACACCGATATGATTATTGAGGTTACCTTGAGTATTATAGCTTTTATACTTTTCTTTTAGTATGGCACCAAGTAATTCTTTTGTCGTTGTCTTACCGTTAGATCCGGTCAAACCAATAATGGGTATGCCAAGGTGCTTTCGATAATCCTGCCCCAATTGTTGCAATGCTTTAAGAGCATCTTTAACAATGGTACAATTGGGCAGAATAGAATTACCTTCATCGTCAGATATGACATGAAGGGCTCCTTTGTCCAGAGCCATCTTGGCATATGCATTCCCATCAAAAGATGGTCCTTTAAGAGCAAAAAAGATATTGCCCGGCTCGATACTGCGCGTATCTGTTGATACACCGTTACTCCTTAAAAATAATTCCAGCAGCATGCACTGTCCCTTATTATTCTAAATTTTAATAACAATTGGCCATCTTTACAAGAATAGCCAAATCATACAAAAAAGAAAACGTCCTCAATAAAACAATGCTTACTGAGGACGTCTACTATCTATTATAACGATTGTCGTTACTACTTAAATCTTCTTTTTGGTGGCTTAGTCTTACTGCTAAACTCGTTTCCTCCAGGTTCATCATTACCACCGGATGGACCTACTCTGATCATAGCACATCTGAAGCCAATCGTCTTATCAGACTTGTCTTCATCTTT
>SLDF01000343.1 GCA_007125435.1 Saprospiraceae bacterium | reverse complement strand
ATATTTCATTTTGTCGCTTTGGGCATCACCCTCCTCCTTGCGTCAGAGGGTCGCTATGCTACGCTACTCACTATTCGTTCGGTCCTGCGGACTGCCTTCCTTCGGTCGGCACAGCTTCGCAGCGCTGATGCATCACTAGAAAAAAGACATTTTGAAATGCACCCGTTGAATTCTGACGGTAATCTTGGCAAGCACCAAATCGCAGACAAATGATGGCAAGTGTAGCAATTGTGGACAAGCTATTCACACAACCGCCAACACGACAACATCCACCCCAAAAAGCCAATTACGTCGAATTCCTCAATCAACAGGGCTAAATATACCATTTCAATTTGTATTTTGGGCTCTGATTCGATAATAAGCTCTAGGACATCTGCATATTAATCGGCAAATATCAACCGGTTGGCTTTTGTAGTTTCTGGATGCATATAAAGGGTTCTAAATATGTACTTAAGCCGTATGGTAAACCATGAGCCCATACGGCTTATCAAACACAAAGACAATATGATAGGACGACTTCTGGTATTTTTAGGACTTTTGGTCTACAATGTAGCATGGGGACAGCTCACATCACCGGCTGACTACTTTGGATATGAAATAGGCGACCAGTTTACCTATGTCTATCAGGCAGAAAACTACTTCAAGACCCTGGCTGAAGAGTCAGATCACTTATCCGTGGCTCACTATGGTTCATCATATGAAGGACGCCCCTTGTACGTAGCCTACATCAGCAGCCCTGGTAATCTGGCCAGACTAGACGCCATCAAAGAGAGTAACCAATCTAAAGCAGGACTGACCGAAAGCCGATCTATAAATGACCAACCGATCATCATATGGCTCAGCTACAATATACACGGCAATGAAGCTGTATCGACAGAGACAGCCATTAAGACAGCGTATACCCTCGTATCGGAGGCCGACTCTACCTACAAAGACTGGCTAGACAATGCGGTCATCATAATCGATCCATGTCTCAATCCTGATGGCCACACCAGATATGTGCAGTTCTATAGAGAAAGACTAGGCTTCAAGCCTAATCCACTGGATTTTACCAGAGAACATATGGAGCCCTGGCCGGGCGGACGGTCCAATCACTACCTGTTTGACCTCAATAGGGACTGGGCATGGCTGACACAGAAAGAAAGCCGCGAAAGGATCCAAATCCTCAATCAATGGCTACCTCACATTCATGTCGACTTTCATGAGATGGGCATCAATAGCCCTTACTACTTTGCGCCATCAGCAGAACCCATACACGAAAACATCACTCCATGGCAGAGAGAATTCCAGCAGAAAGTAGGTGACCATCTTTCTGCCGTATTCGATGAGAAAAAATGGCTGTATTTTACTGGTGAATATTTCGATCTGTTCTATCCGTCATATGGAGACACCTACCCTTCCTTCAATGGTGCCATTGGTATGACTTACGAGCAAGGTGGCTCGGGCAGAGCAGGTCTCGCTGTCATCAATGCCAAAGGGGACACCTTGACTTTAGCAGAGAGAATATTACACCATCATATCGCCGGTCTACACACAATAGAGTTGGCTGTCAGGTACAAAAGCAGACTCATCAAAGAATTTGAAGACTACTTCCGTCAGAGTCAGGACAGTCCCATGGGCACCTACAAAGCTTACGTCATCAAAAACCAAAACAATCATCAGACACAACGGCTAACTGCCTTCCTCGACCAGCACCAGATTAGGTATGGCTACGGCAGCAAAGTCCACCGAATCCCTCGGGCATTCAGCTACCAAAAACAAGCCAATGAGTCCATCGACATAGACGAAAATGATATCGTCCTCTCATCCTATCAGCCCAAAAGCAGACTCCTGCAAACCCTGTTCGAACCACAGACGCACCTGCCGGATTCTAACACTTATGACATCACTGCCTGGGCCATTCCATATGCCTGGGGTCTGGAAGCTTGGGCCGTATCCTCCAATGTCGAACCCGCACGCAGTGAACTCAACCCAATAAAGCAAAGCCCCATCAATGGCACCACATATGCTTACGCTTTACACTGGAAAGATATATCTGACAGCCAATTTCTCGGTCAATGTCTGCAGGAAAACATAGCCATGAAAGTCAATAAAAAAACAATGGTCTATGGTGATGTGACCTTGCCTCCGGGCACCCTCCTATTTCCGCCTTCCAGGTCATCTGCTAATCATTATGAGAAGCTCATAGCACTGGCCGGGCGGCATGGCAAAGCGCTCATACCCATTCCATCAGGTCAGCCCGACTCCGGTCCGGCTTGGGGCTCTGCTCAGGTTGTAGATATCGACAAGCCATCCATTGGCATCTTATCCGGCAAAGGCACAAGCTCATACAGCGTCGGTAATTATTGGCACTTCATGGAGATGGAGCTCCAATACCCTGTCCACATGATTGAGCAAAATATACTAAGGCCAGCCATTCTGGATAAAATAGACATCCTCATACTGCCATCAGGCTATGGCTCGGACTACCTAAATGAAAAACAGATCAACATGATCAAATCCTGGGTCAACAATGGCGGTACCGTCATAGCCATCGAAAACGCAGTAAGACGATTGCAAGAACACGACGCCTTCTCCATCGCCATGAAAGAAAAAGCGCCTGAAGATGATGATGATGAAGATGCATCGGACACACTGACCATCAAGCACCACAACGATAGACTGAAGCATTATATTTCTTATCAAAACCCGGGCGTCATCCTCAGAGTTAACCTGGACAACACCCACCCCATCGGATACGGATATAATGAGAAGATGTACATCATCAAGACTAACAACAACCTGTACAACGCCCTTGACAACGGCTGGAACATTGGTGTATGCAGCGAAGACCCTATTGTCAGTGGTTTTGTTGGCCACCGCCTCAAGGCCCAGATGCAAAACTTCCTCGTATTTGGCGAAGAGTCCATCGGCAGTGGGAAGGTTATCTATTTTACAGATGACCCGATCTTCAGATCATTCTGGGAAGGAGGCAAACTCATGGTCAGCAATGCCATATTTTTCGGAGGACTAGCGGATTGACGGCTTCTGCATTATTTAATACGAATTAAGTTGATAATGCAGGATAAAAACCCTTTACCCCGGAGCACCGAATACCAGCATCTGTGAGAGCGTCGGTTCTTCACTGCCCCCCTGAGGCTCTATCGTGATGGCAAATGCCTGCACCTCACCGGACAGCGATATGGAGATGATTTTACCGGAGTCATCTTGCTCCACCAGTCCCAGGTCAACCGGCACACCATCTATGATGGCCCACAACTGGAAGGATAGTTCATCAACCTTATCAGGTAAGCCTTGACCGAAGAATATAGCTTTTCCCGACTCATCATTGTAAAATACCAGCGCACCGGCTGATTCATCCAACTCAGTTCCCTGAAGTTGTATCTTTAAGCTATTCGGAGATGTAACTAAGGCCAGCACCTCACCCTGTTCGTTGCAGTCCGATCGCACAGTAGCCATTTCCTCAGTTAGCAGCTGGATGCGCTGCTCATTACCGGCTTGCATGACCGACATGTATATGAGGCTCATGATGGCACATACACCTAGCACAATTGCTGTGATGATCCACGCCCACGGTTTTTGAGGACTGGATGCAGAAGGGTTATCTATACCGCCTGATTGCCCTATCGTTTGATCCATGATAGTCGCCTTGACATGAGGAGGTACTGCCACAGCATTAGCTTGATAGACGGATTCCAGCGTCCTTTCTATGCGTTCTATTTCCGCTTTTATTTCGGGGTACTCGTTTGACAGACGGAGGACGTAAGCTTCATCTTCAGGTGATACGTCACCCAAGACATAGCTTTCCAGTATGCCCGATTCTATAATTTTATGAAGTTCCTTGTCGTCCATCTATCCTATCAATAGCTTTGCAAATACAATCAAAATAATAATTTTCTCCCCATCAAGTACCACCCTTAGTTTCTTTACAGCCGCGCGAAATCTCGACTTGACCGTTCCTAATGGGATGTCAAACTCGTCAGATAATTCCTGCTGTGTATATTCTTTGAAAATTAGTTTCTCTACTACGAATCGCTGCTTTTCGTCCAGTATCTCCAGTGCTTTCAAGAGACCGTGGTCACTTATTTGATTTGAGGTCGTCATACCAGATACGTTCTCTAGTGGTATATTGGATGACTTACCAGCCAGATTATTCTTCTTCCGTAGCAAATCTATGGCTGTATTTCTCGAGATTCTAAGCATCCATGTAAATATACGGCCCTTGGACGGATCATATCGTTTCAAATTTTTCCAGATCTTCACGAAAGCCTCTTGCAGTGCTTCCTCAGCATCCGTTTGCGAGCCCATCAGTTGCAGCATATGCCCCATCAGCGCACCGGAGTAGTTCTCATATAGCTCAGCAAATGCATAATCAGGACGCTCTAGGATAAGCAACTTTAGCTGCTCTCCATTCAGTTCGTCACCATCACTTGATCTTTGTTGAGACATTTTACGGCTATATTGCTATTATCACCTTACAATTTTACGATTATATCATCAATTCAGAAAATTATCCTCAATATTATTTGAGCTCACCCCATTTGAATCGAATCTTTTGTGCATCCAATTTAATTGGTTTATGGGCGTGCTCCCTCGCTGATGTAATGATGTGCATTTCAAAATGACGTTTTTTCTGGTAATGCATCAGCGATGTGGAAGGGTGGCGACGCAAGGAGCCAGACTCTGCGCAATGACAATGAAGCAGAGGCCGAACGAATAGTGAGCCCTGTAACGAGTCTGAAAATAGTCGTCGTATGATCTAAGTCACAGCTATTTTGAGTAAGATCGAAGAATAAAAAATACGCGCATAGCCTAAGCTACGTAAGTATTTTTTTTCGAAGAGATTGCTCAAAAGAGCAAGACTTGGGGTCATTAAGATGGCT
>SLDF01000033.1 GCA_007125435.1 Saprospiraceae bacterium | reverse complement strand
CAACAAAAGAAGGAACAGTTATTGAGGCAGAAGTTGACGACTTTAATTACCCTCCAATTGTCATGCTAGAAAAAGATCAGGTATTAATGCAAATCACAACAAAAGACTTCTCATTTCTAGTGGAACATCATATTAAGGATTTATTTACTATATTTGATCGATATCGTGTGTTCGTAAACTTGATGCAAAATACTGCAATAAGTTTTTATGCTTGTGTGACACTTATTCCGGGTAGATTGGATGATATGATAAAGGACCTAAAAGAAAATTTTAATGTATTAACTGACTTTGGTCTGGAATTAATCACCATAAGGCATTCTCTCCCTCATGTATATGAATCCGTCACATACGGTAAGCGGGTTATGTTAGAGGAAAGGCATGGAAAAACTATTCAAATGGTAGTTAGAGATGTTCCGGTAATAAAAAGAAAATCAACGATATGACCGAGAGCTCATATAATTTGAAGTGTGTAAATAGAAGAGGATGAATGATAAGCGAACTTTAGCAGAAGGAGTGCCCCCAATGTTTGAATTGGACATTGATCTAAAATTAGTGACAGCTAATGAAGAATTTTTAAAAGTTGTCAATGGCAAGAGAGACGAGTTTATTGGCTTCTCTTTAGATGAGTTGCTTGGAGAAGACATTAGGGAGCCAATCATAAATCTGATAACTAACCTTAATTTTGATGAGCCATGCAAACTATTTTCATTTAAGCGTAAGGACCACAATGAAGATACAAATCTTTGGTTTGAATGCACTATCAATGCTAAGTTCGATCAAGAAGGTAAGGTGCATGGATACAGAGGGTATCTTAGGGAGATAACATACCACAGGCTAGAAAAAGAACTAGGTTTAAAAATGAACCGCATTCTTGACAGCCAAAAATCTTTTGTTTTTGACTATTCTTTTAAGAAAGAAGGGATTATTTTTATCAGCCCAACAGTTGAGTCTGTTTTAGGGTACAAAGCCGATGAATTTATTCATAAAGATAAAATGTTGACTGATATCATCTTGGATGAATACAAAGCGCCATTCATGCAATGTATTTCCGATATCAAGCATAATAGAGAAGATCAAATAACAATAGAAGTAAGATCACAGAATGGCAAGAAAAGGTGGTTGGATATCGACGTTTCACTAAGAGAGGGATATGATCAAAATCCAATTGGTTGTTTCTGTATAGCAAAAGATATAACATCGTTTAGAACTAGCCGTACAATTAATGAGGGTGTATTAAGCACATCTCTAGGAGGTATTCTAGTTCTTAAACCAAAGTTTAAGTCCATTGAGATTAATGACTTTGAGGTCATCATGGCCAACCGCATGGCTCAGAGTTATTTTAACGTTAAAGGTGATGGAGCGGGTTTATCTTTAACCAAAGACGTACTCCATATCGACGAAAAGCATGATATATTTAAACTTTTAATTCGGTCTTCACAAAGCTTAAGTACCCAGCATATAGAAGAGTTTCGCATGAATCTAGACCGAAAGGAGTATTGCTTCAAATTGGTAGCTGATAATCTTGAAGGCAATGTAGTGCTTACATTTCAGGATATCACTAAACAGGTGGAATACGAGAGCCGATTAAAAGAGGTATTGAGCGACTACACCAGAGTATTTGAAAATACATCTGATGCTATTTTCTTACTGGAGGTCAATGAAGGACCAAGTTTTAAATATGTAAGAACAAATAACAATTATCAATCCATCACCAAGCTTTCATCTGATGCTATAACAGGAAAGTCACCTGAAGATTTATTTGGAAACACAATAGGTCAGCAGTTAATAGAAAATTATAAAAAGTGTCTTGATGAGAAAAAGACGGTTCACGTTGATGAAGTTGTAAATCTTCCTCATGGAGAGTTTAGATTTGTAACAACCCTTAATCCTGTATTTGAAGGTGAAAAAATAAAGTACATAAGTGGTATTTCGAGAGATGTCACAGAAATACGTTCTAAAGAAAAGCAGCTATCTGATAGTGAGGAGCGATTCAAAGATTTATTTGACAATGCACACGACTTAATACAAGCAGTAGATGAAAGAGGTCAGTTTATATATGTCAATAAAGCATGGCATGACGCACTAGAATATACACAGGAAGATATTGCATCATTAACTATTTTTGACATCATTGCCGAAGAGTATATTGATGAGTGCAAAGAAAAATTCAAAAGTATTCAAAGAGGCGAACCGTCCGATGGGTACATAGTCGAGCTGATATCGAAATCTGGTAAGAAAGTTATTGTTGAAGGTAATAGTTCATGCCGTATTCAAGAGGGTGTAGCTCCAACTACACGTACCATATTTAGAGATATAACCGAAAGGCAGCAATCAGAGCAAGCCAAAATAGAAAGTCAGAAAACATTAGAATATGTTTCCTCTTTACAAAAGACTTTAATGGAAACAGCTTTGGAGTTCATCAATATACAACTTGACGAAATAAATTGTGTAGTAGAGAGGTCTCTGGAGTCCATTGGTAAGTTTCTTGGTGTTGATAGTGCATACTTATATGCCTACAATTCGAGCAATAGTAGTGCAGTTTCAATACATAGATGGAGTAAAAAGCAAAAAGAACTCAGCGATAAAAGCCAGGCTAACACCTTGGACTTTGGTGATATAGCAGATTGGGTTGAGCATCATAAAAAAGGCTCTAACTACCACATTACTAGTATAAATGGCTCTAATGTTCTTTTGACTCCAGGCACTTTAGGGCACATCAGCCTACCGTTAATGGATGGTTCAAACTGCTTAGGCTTCATTGGGTTTGATTCTCTCAATAAAGATTTTTCACTAAGTGCAGAACAAGACAGATTATTAAAAATCCTAGCAGAGTTAATAGCAAATGCATGGATTAGAGAACGGTATGAAAAAGATTTGGTACAGGCTAAGGAGTTAGCAGAGGAAGCAGCTGTAACAAAAAGTCGATTTCTGGCTAACATGAGCCATGAAATAAGGACGCCTATGAATGGTGTGATTGGCTTTTTAGATCTTTTGGCGAGAACACAATTGAACGACGAACAAGTTAATTATCTCAATCAGGCACAGACTGCTTCAGACATGTTGCTTCATGTTTTAAACGATGTTCTAGATTTTTCTAAAATAGAAGCCGACAAGCTTAACATTGAATCAAGGCGGTTTGATGTCAGAGAAATTGTAGAAAACACGGTATTATTACTTGCGCCAAATGCATTTCATAAAGATTTAGAACTCAACCTGTATATCGATCCAGACATTAATAATTTCTATTATGGCGACCCCGGAAGAATTAGACAAATTCTTTCTAACCTACTCAATAATGCCATCAAATTTACCAATGAAGGTGAAATTAATGTCAAAGTCCAAAAAATAAAAGATACCGAGACCCACTCTCGTATTCTATTTAGATTTGTGGACACAGGAATAGGCATGGACAATTATACACTTAATAAATTGTTTGAGCCATTTGAGCAGGCTGATAACTCTGCGACACGAGAGTATGGTGGATCAGGGCTCGGTCTAACCATTTCACAAAGACTGGCAGAAATGATGGGTAGTGAAATAAAAGTAGAGTCCGAACATGGATCTGGTAGTGTTTTTTATTTAGTACTCGAATTTGAAAAATCAGAAACACCCGAACAATTAGAAAATATGGACACCTCAATTCTTACAGAACAACGTATCCTTGCAGTTGATGATAACGAGAACAACAGAACCATTTTAAAAAGCTATCTTGAATTTGCAGGATGTGAAATCGACCTTGCCGACAGTGGTGAAAAGGCAATTAGTATGTTATTCCAGGCCTCACAGGAGGGCAACCCATATACACTAGCCATACTAGATCAGCAAATGCCAGGCATGGATGGTCTTCAATTGGCTCAGATCATTTTAGCAGTTCCTGAAGTGCGATCAACGAAATTAGTCATGCTGACTTCAATGGTGACAAATAGTGAATTTGAAAGCAATTATAAGGGATTCTCTGGCTACTTGGCAAAGCCCATCAAAAGAAATGACCTTCTTCTCAATCTTATAAATATCCTCAATGACAAAAAGATCCAAGACCACAAATCACATGCAACTGTATCAGAGACAAGAAATGCAAATAGCTTTCTGCATGGTGCCAAAATATTGATAGTTGAAGACCAAAAAGTAAATGCAAAACTATTAATCAATTACCTGAAAGGATACAAATTTGACATTGATGTAGCCGTTAATGGTAAGGAAGCATTAGACTATTTAAATGAGAAAGCATTTGATCTTGTCCTTATGGACTGCCAGATGCCCGTAATGGATGGATTTACGGCTACAAAAGAAATCAGAAAATTGGAAGAAGGAAGTGATAAACATATACCTATCATAGCCCTAACTGCTTATGCTATGGAAGGCGATAGAGAGCGGTGTATAGCATCAGGGATGGATGACTATTTGAGCAAGCCAATAAACCTTGATGCGCTTATCGAGAAAATCAAATATCATCTGGGTTATTCAGTTCAGCAAAAAGCTGAAACTAAAGAAAATGAAAGTGTAACAGAAAAAGGCAAAAGTAAAAGCGAAGGGAAGAAAGAGATTATTCAAAATTTTGTCGATAGTACAGGTATGGAAGAAAACTCTGCAAAAGAAATCTTCGATATGTTTTTTGAAAGTCTTCCCGATACATTAGATCAAATAAATAAGTCATTAAATGAAGAAGACTGGGTAAAAACAGCTAAATTGGCTCATAAGATAAAAGGAACAGCAGGTAACTTAATGATAAATAATATTTTTGAGCTCGCTCTCCAACTTGAAAAAGCTGCAAAATCCTATGACACCAAGAACAGTAAAATGGCAATTCAAACACTTGAGTCCTATTGGGATGATATCAAGAATGACTAAAACACCTTAAATATAAACCATGGATAGAAGACACAAAGTATTATGCATAGATGATGACCT
>SLDF01000101.1 GCA_007125435.1 Saprospiraceae bacterium | reverse complement strand
CGCTTGATTTCGTTCAATCACCGTAGGAGCGACTATGGCTCATTCACGAAATCACTTATTTTTTTGCCATTCGGACTCTCATTACGACTTTCCAATACATAAACCGGGTTAGCGATATGAGCAGGTATGGCATAGGTAGTGGAGCACTGGAGGGAGGGGCAACCGAACGGAAGCCACTCACACCAGTAGCGACACCCTATGGTAGACCTGTGAATACAAGCGGATAGCCCGACCCGTAGGGACACGCCCAAAGCATATAAAAGAAAAAACGCTAGGGCATTTATCTAAACATTTATTTAAATAGATCTAGTACTTCTTGCTGAATGGTGGGATTGACGGCAAGCGCAAGAATGATGGAGACCAACATACCTATAAATGCAAAGAGTATATCTTTGCCGACAAGCTTGAATGTGACACCGATGGGGCGATCTTTCTTATATTTTTTGGAAATGGTCATTGACACTTCACGACCGCCAAGGAGACCAATGAATACCCAGGTCGTAGACATAGGTATGTTACTAAGTGTTTTAAAGAAAAACAGTATAGCGGCATAGACGAGATCTATGATCGAAGCGCCTCGAACATCTGTAACGTCTGATTTCTCAGTAACGATTTCTTGAATTTTATCACCTCTCAAATAAAAAAGTAGGCCAAGACCAAAAAAGATGTAGGACACAAAGCCAAGGAACTGCCAAATAGACAAAGACCTAGGTAAGAACACAGCAATATTCGCAGCATCCTGCATGACCCAAACGGACCATAATGTACCACTAATGATCCATTGAGCTAGTCTCCAATAATTGTAGTATTTTTTATCAGAGTTAACAATACGTACCACTAGACCAGAGAGTAAATACCAGATGACAATTGCTGTAAAGAAAGCTACGATGTAACCAGAGAGAGATTTTTGCGTAACGGCTATAATACCGGAACTGTCAGCGCTAAAAGCACTTAACAATAAGAATGTGGTAGATACAGGCATTCTCAATCTTGTCAAGAGCAACAAAATGAGTGGCGCAGCTACCTGAAGAAATCGGAAAGAAGTAGGTTCCGGAAACTTGAGTGCACCATCGGCTCCCGAGGCCTGGAGTCGTTCATAACTTACATCTCCACCAAAAGTGTACCATGAGTAGAAAGCAGTGACAGCAAAAATTCCACCGATAAACAGCCAGAGTTGCCACCATTTACGGTCGCCATTGGAAGATAAAAAAGTACCTATGGTCTGAATGCTGTCATTGGCAATGGCAGAGTAACCTGCAAATGCGAATCCCACCCACATAGCTACAGATGGATATGGATAAAAGACACCGGCAATGATAAAAAGGCTAAGCAGCAACCTAAAGAAGTGTCTCTCTTTAAAGAAAAACACTTTAAGTATGCGGTATCTCCTACCTCCGATAATTTTCGAGGCAAAAGTTTTCTTTAATTTAATTTTTTTTCGAGGTTTTATACTCTCTTTACCGCTGTCTGCCATTAATGATGTGATTGGTGCACAAAGATATCAGCAAGAAACATTGACTTGATTCTACCTATATTAATTATATGTTAACAATGGTAATGTCAGGTAGTGCCGGACATAATACTTGCAAAAGTCAGTAAATAAAATCACAATTAAAAAAAAATTTGCCAGGTGTTGTAGTTTGATTGGAAAAGTAGGATATTGCCGTCAAAATATGAATAACCAATTTAATCCAAAACAGCTATGGAATTCTTTGATTTAGAAACTGAATTTACATCCGGAAAGTACAAAGGAAAAACTCTGGAAGAGGTGTTCGGTAAAGATCCTAAATTTGTCGAGAATGCACTTCTAAATGACGATGCATTCAACATATCAGATGAGACGTTGGTACTTCTCACAGAAATCAATCCAAAGTTTACTTTTTCTGAAGAGGCTTTGGACAGTAGAGAAGAAAAGTTTGACAAATGGGATAATGCAAATGGCGATGAAGATGATGATTATTACGATGATGATTTTGAGGAGTTTGACCAATTTGATTCGGCACCACCAGCTAAATCGAAGGGCAAGTCAAAGAAAGATTATGATTTTGATGATGATTTAGAGGACTTGAATGATGACTTTGAGTCTTTATTCAGCGATGATGACGATGATGACGACTATTATGATGATGACTATTAATGACCCTGTGAAATAATAGATTGGTTGTCAAAAATATTAGTAATTTAAGCCCGTAATGTTATTATGGGCTTTTTATTTGCCGTTTGCAAAGTATTTTTCACGTTTACATTTAAACCCGAATTATGCAATCGGCTTGACTAAACATCAATCATATAACAAGCGAACTTAGACCCCCTTATCTCAGCTTCGACTGTTACTGATCAGATGACAGGATACCATTTACTCATATTGCCTTTATACTTTTTATGGCATTCGTGAATCTCCTTCGTCGATTTTACCCTAATGACGAAACACTATTGTTTAGTCCGGATTAAAAAATATTGATACCTATGCCTTTTGAAAAGAGATCGATTAAAAAAAATCTGATATTATTCTTCATCCTCACCCTGGGCTCACTTGTGTCGGCTCAGGACAGACCTTACATAGCACTGCAGAAGGGCATGCACATCGATCAGAGCTATAGATTTAAAAAGGATGTATATAGATTTGACGGTGGTATTTATACGCCCATAGTCATAGAGGGAAAAGATATTTTACTCGATTTTAGCTCAGCTACGATTATTGGCAATGATCTTACAGTAGCGCCAAATGAATATCAATATGTTGCCATCATCATACAAAACTCTAGCAATGTTCGCATTGAAAATTTAATTGTCAATAATTTCGAAACGGCAATATTCATCATTAACAGTGACAATGTAGCCATTCAAAATTGCGAATTATCTTACAACGCATCATTGGACAATAAGCTCTTGCCTAGTGAGTCGATCAGGTCCGAAGTGCCGCGGTATTTCCTCATGGCATCAGGCGTCTATGCAGATCAAGTTGAAGATATATCCATTACAAATTGTAAGATCAGTCATGGTCACCACGGTATCACCTTAAAAGACTGCACAAATGGCATCGTAAAAAGCTGCATGGTAAATTTTAATACAGGCTATGCCGTCCGGATACTAAATGGAGAGTCCTGTACCATTGATGGTAATCTTCTTGACTACAACTTTAACTTTTGGGATCACTCTATAGGTCAGACAGGTCACTTTTCATCAGGTGGAATCTATCTTCAGGGCGATTGCCATGAAGCAGAAATCATCAATAACTCTATTACACATTGCAGTAAAGGAATTGATGGGATCGACTTGAACCAAAACGATAACACACCCGTAACATTTGACCACAATGACATTAGCTATTGCAAGGTTGGTTTGCAATTGGCTCACGGGAATGCCGATATCCGACATAACCACTTAAGATACAATGATATCGGTATACTTCTGAAAGAAATGAACGGCGTCAATATCAAATCCAATATATTCAAACATCAAGAAGAAGCCATAAAAGCTAGCAAGGTAAATAGAGGGTCTGTCGCTGACAATCTTTTTACTGCAAATAGGCGAGTTTTAACATTGGGACAAGCCGGTAATAGTCGGCCATCAGAAATCAACGTAAGGTACAATCACATCAAAGGTACTGATGCTCCAATTGTGACAGACACTTTTGCCCAATTGAAAGTGGAAAACAATCTTTTAGATCATGTCACATGTATGGTGGAGGGGCCATACCATAATCGGGTTCAGCTAAGAAATAATATTTTTGTTAGCTATAAGGGCGATAAGCCGAATAGGAGTATAAGGCGAAAAAACAACTTCAAGCCAGATGATGCTGTTCTTAAAGAGTTTAATACCAATCATAGAGCATGGGAAGAAGCCGACACAAAGTATTTGTCGATTACCAAGCTAAGACCATACCCTATCCAAGGTCTGCATACTAAAATAAATGACAGATGGGGACCGTATGATTTCAGCTACCCATGGAGTATAGCGTCAAGACGAGATGAGTTAAGCTTTAATCTATTGATCTCAGGACCTTATTCTAAGAGATGGAAGGTACACCGAACAGGAGGGCTAAAAATAGACGTGCCATCTGAAGGTCAGTATTTTGACACCCTGCACTTAGCTCGCAAATCGCTAACAGAGCCAATATTATGTGCATTTGAACACAATGGAGAGTCATTTAAAAATAGACGTGGTCATTTCATTTCTGATTATCAATGGTATTATTATGATACCGGAGATATAGTTTGGAATGTCAAAAGTGTTTCGGCAGATGAAAACGAAATAGCGTCATTAAATGCATTTGACCTGAGCCAATTAAGGCAAAAGTTAACATCTCAGGATATATCTGACAGTGATGTCAATGCCATTCATTTCAAAACGCCAAGAACGCTTGCACTTAGTATAGCTAAAGTTTATCTACCTAAAGGTATTTATGCATTGGCAATGAAGCACAGACCAGATATCGTTGCCATAAGACTCAACGGCAAAATCATCGAAGGGCATTTTACAGATACCAATATTCCAAAAGCATTATACATCCTACCCTCGGAGGGAGAAGTGATGGAGATTCAGATCTATACATTCAATGAAAATGTACAAGGTGCAGCTAATATCTCAATTCAATATGTATTTGATCATTGATCAGGGGTTTCATCGATCAAAGGTCATTCATGATCAATCTATTTTAGCCTAGGCTATATATTTCGAACTCTTAAGAAAGTATTAATGTAGTAAGTAAGTGGTTATTAATGATTAGCTTTGTAGTCCCAATTCTAGTAAAAGATAGCGAATAGATAGAGTCTATAGTTTTCGAGTTGAAATAATAGGCAGTACGACGATTTAGTAAAAGCAAAGGGTGCAAGTTAAAGTAAAGTCTTTATGGGCGGTAATATACACCTAATGCTGCTTATTGGCGGATGATATGTTTTACCCCGAATT
>SLDF01000080.1 GCA_007125435.1 Saprospiraceae bacterium | reverse complement strand
TACGCTCTCTCTTCAGCACTCGTCTAAAGTAAAATTCTCTAAGCTCTAGCTCTTTTCAGACGACATCAAGTGTAGCCTTGGCTATGCGCGTATTTTTTATTCTTCGATCTCGCCCAAAATTGCTGTGACTTAAATCATACGACGGCTATTTTCAGACTCGTTTCAGGGCTCCCTAGACGGTCGGCCTCCGCTTCACTATCGTTGCGCAGAGTCTGACTCCTGTCGTCGCCACCCTTTCACATCGCTGATGCATAGCGACATACCTTGAAAATCTGTAAGTACTTCATCCTCCTTGAAATTAAAGATGTCATATCCAAAACAATAAAACAATTTATATTTTATTATCTTTGAACACCTTCGAAACAACCAGATATTTTAACTGACATATCTTAATAGATAGAATAAATAAATAACATTAAACGATGAAATTAGGCAATTACGTTTGTGGCAATTGGGTCACAGGAGATGGTACAGGACAATTATTATACGATGCTGTGACTGGTGAAGTCGTAGCAGAGTCCAATACTAAAGGGATCGATGTGGAGGCTGTACTTCAGTATGGTAGAAATGTAGGCAATCCAGCGCTAAGAAAAATGACGTTTCAAGAGCGAGGACGTATGCTCAAGGCTCTAGCCCTTCACCTCTACGGTATCAAAGACAAGTATTACCCTATCAGTTTCAGAACCGGAGCGACCAAAGTAGATTCGTGGATAGACATAGAAGGCGGTATAGGCAATTTATTTGCCAATGCCAGCCTGCGCAGGAAGTTTCCGGACAAGCCATTTTATGTAGATGGAGAAATGGCGCCATTATCTAAAGGTGGTTCATTTATAGGACACCATATTATGGTACCAAAAGCCGGTGTCGCTGTTCACATCAATGCCTTCAACTTCCCCATATGGGGCATGCTAGAGAAGATAGCTGTCAATTTACTTGCCGGCGTACCTGCTGTGGTAAAGCCAGCAACCGTATCTTCATTTCTCACAGAGGCCATGGTGAAGGACATCATAGCTTCAGGCATACTACCCGATGGTGCACTCCAGCTCATCTGTGGCAGTGCGCGAAATTTACTCGACTTTGTAGAGTCACAAGATGTGGTCACCTTTACGGGCTCAGCTGACACAGGCAGAATGCTTAAAAGTCACAAGCGCATCATCGAAGAAGCCGTACCTTTTAATATGGAAGCAGACTCATTGAATTGTTCTATACTGGGTCTTGATGCCGCTCCGGGCACTGAAGAGTTTGACCTCTTCATCAAAGAAGTGAAAAAAGAAATGACAGTCAAGTGCGGACAAAAGTGTACCGCCATCAGGAGAGTCATCGTGCCTGAGCAATATGTAGAAGACGTCAAAATTTCACTTTCTAAGGCACTTTCAAAGACAACTATAGGCAACCCTCAAGCTGAAGGCGTAAGGATGGGTGCTCTGGCAGGTAAAGACCAAATCAAAGAAGTCGCAGCCTCTATAGAAAGGCTCAAGCAACACAGCGAGTGGGTCTATGGTGATATGGAGGCCTTTGAAGTCATAGGCGCAGACAAAGAAAAAGGAGCATTCCTACCTCCGGTATTGATGTTTCAGCCACAGCCGTTTAAGTATACAGATGTTCATGAGGTCGAAGCTTTCGGTCCTGTAAGCACCATCCTACCCTACACAGATACGGCAGAGGCCATTCGCCTGGCCAATATGGGTAAAGGCTCTCTCGTGTCTTCGATAGTCACTGCCGATGAAGCCTTAGCTACTGAATATGTCATGGGCTCAGCCACACATCACGGCCGTATATTGATACTCAATAGAGAAAGTGCTAAGGAAAGCACAGGACATGGTTCACCAATGCCTTTACTCGTCCATGGAGGTCCGGGAAGAGCAGGTGGTGGAGAAGAAATGGGTGGCATGCGAGGTGTGAAGCACTACATGCAAAGATGCGCCATCCAAGGCAGTCCGACTACCATCACAGAAGTAACCGGTGTCTATCAAGTCGGTGGCACATTCAAAGATCCTGGCCAGCATCCATTCAGAAAACACTTTGAAGAACTCGAAGTCGGTCAGACGGTCATCACCCATAAGCACACCGTGACAGAAGCAGATATTGTCAACTTTGCCAATGTGAGTGGAGACAATTTCTATGCGCATATGGATACGACAAGCCTGGAGGGCACCATATTCGAAGGGAGAGTGGCACATGGATATTTTGTATTGTCAAAAGCAGCAGGTCTCTTCGTCGATCCTGCTAAGGGCCCTGTGTTGCTCAACTATGGTATAGAGGAATGCAGATTTACAAAACCTGTATACCCCGGCATGACCATAGGTGTCAAATTCACTGTTAAAGAAAAAGTAGATCAAGAAAAACGCTCCGAAGATGACGTGGCAAAGGGTATCGTCAAGTTTTTGGTAGATGTCTATGACGAAACCAATGAAACTGTCGCCATAGCTACCATATTGACAATGGTCAAAAAACTAGATCAAAGCTGATACAGCACGTTGAGTAAAAACGATGATTTTAAACCCGCATTTTGCATCAGCGATGTGGAGCGGGTCATGAGCGGTAGCGAGTGAGTCCGCAGGACCGAGCGAATAGCGAGCCCCGAAACGTAGCGACCCGACGACGACAGGAGGAGGGTGATGCCCAAATGAAAAATATAATAAAACCATCTACAATATTGAAGATATAATATGCAATTCTCTACAGAAGAGCGGATAAAGAGTCGACAGTCATCCCTAATCGTAACTACAGTGCGATGAGATCATATGATATATTTGTGTCGAGAAAGCTGTCAAAAAACAGCCCGCTCATGGAGCTCAAGAGCAGGGGGCATCACCTGATAGACAAATCGTTACTGATCATAGATAGGCTGTCTGTAGATGAGATCCCAAAGGGCGAATGGCTATTTTTCTATAGTAAAAATGGTGTAAAATACTTTCTAGAAAATGTAGAAAAATTGGGTGTCGATATCCATGGCTACAAAATAGGGTGCGTAGGAAGAAAAACAGCAGAATATGCGAAAAGTCGCCACTTACATGTGGACTTCACGGGGATGGGGAGCGGCAAATCATCTGCTTCGGCATTTGTGAAAAAATTGCATGCCGGCGACACCATAATTTTTCCATGTGCATTGCATAGTCTGCATACGCTATCACCTTATCTGCCAAAGACGGTGAAAGACATTACTCTACCAGTCTACAGCAATGCCCCGGAGGTCAACCCGACCATCCCGGAGGTAGATATCGCTGTGCTGACAAGTCCACTCAATGCATCTACTTTTATACGTCACTATGAAGGAGCTACAGCGCCCGTATATGTGAGTATCGGTCATACTACAGGTAAAACCATAACTTCGATGACCCAAAGTAGGCCTGTAATCGCTCCCCAAAGCAGTGAAGAAAGTATCTTAACTGTTATCGATTCAATAATATCTAAGGATTGATTACTTTTACACCAAAATTATAAGAAGCCGTGTAGTGCAGTGGCAATCTAGTGCGGGAGAACCCATATACAGGCATTGGTTAAACCATTTGATAAATCAGAAAAGTAACATACTCATGGGGTCCAAGAGTAAAAAGGCAAAGCGAAATAAGAAAAAGGTACAAAGAGGCGCATCGATATCCGGGCCTTTATCCATATTTAAGAATAGGGACTTACTGCTTCCAATTGTCATCGTACTTGGATTGACCTTTCTCATTTTCAGTCCTAGCCTACAAAATGAATTTGTCAACTGGGACGATGATGTCAACCTATTGGAAAATGAAAACGTACAGGGACTTAGTGCACACCATATAAAGAAAATCTTTACGGATGATGTCATTGGCAACTACAATCCACTGCCCATATTGACTTTTGCAATAGAGTATTCTTTTGTTGAGTTCGAGCCATTTCTCTACCACTTCAACAATTTGCTATTGCATCTCATATGTGTATTCCTGGTCTACAAGCTAAGCCTGATGCTGGGCTTGTCGACGAGGGCAGCATTTGTGGTTGCTTTGCTATTTGGTATCCATCCCATGCGTGTAGAATCTGTGGCATGGGTGACTGAGAGAAAGGATGTATTGTTTAGCACCTTCTTCTTTGCAGCATTGATCCACTATGTCAATTATCTGGATCACGGACGGCGAAAAAGTGATTTAGCCTTCATCTATCTTTTCTTCATCTTATCCCTGTTTTCAAAAATACAAGCTGTTGCACTCCCTCTGGCGATGTTGGCTATAGATTATTGGAAAAACAGACCTATAGCGTGGAAGCTAATTATTGAAAAGTTACCATACTTTGCTCTATCCATGTTTTTTGGATTGCTTGGTGTCTATATGCTGTCAGAGAATCAGTCTTTAGATCAGGCAAAGGCAGACTTCAATCTCTTTCAGAGGTTGTTTATCGGCTCATATTCCTATGTGGTTTATTGGTACAAGGCATTGTTCCCTTATCCGATGTCACCTCTATACCCCTACCCTAGCAAATTACCATTGCATATGTATCTATCTATTATCCCTGCACTGGGCATAGTGGCAATGATCTGGGTAGGATTTAAAAAGTCATGGAAAGGCTGGGTCTTTGGTAGTCTTTTCTTCACATTTAACATTGTCTTCTTACTTCAGATTTTAGGTGCGGGGCAGGGTTTCTTAGCAGATCGTTTTACTTATGTCGCATACTTTGGGCTGTTTTTCTCAGCAGCATATTATCTTGAAAAGTACTTCTTTTCGGCAGAAAAATATAAAACGGCAGCATTTTCATCTTTGGGCATACTGTTCCTCATTTATGGTATAGTTACATTCCAGCAGACAAAGATCTGGGAAAATGGTGATACACTTTGGACACACGTGCTGAAGTATTACACTAAGGTAGATACACCGTATAGGAATAGGGGAAATTTCCACCGGGATAGAGGTGACTATCAGAGAGCGATGAAGGACTACCAAACATTAGTGCAAATTGACTCTACGAATGGGTCAGTATACAATAGCATCGGTAAAGTTTACTTTGAACAAGAGAACTGGCCATTAGCTCTGGAAAATTATAGAAAGGCTGTTAAGTTCAGCCCTGAGAAAGGTGAATTCTGGGTAAACAAGGCCGCAACCCTGGCGAGTATGGGCGATTTTCAGAGTGCCTTAAAAGATGTGACAACGGGTATAGAAAACGATCCTGATCATACCAATGGATATCAGACCCGGTTTTTAATACTTCAGTATCTAGGCGACTACGAATCATCAATAGCGGATCTAAAAACTTTAATAGAATTCAGACCAAAGGAGGCGGCCTTAAGATATGAAGTAGGACGGGCATACATGGTTTTAAACAGACCACAGGAAGCCCTCCCCTATTTTAATCAGGCAATCAGTCTTGATGGCTCAGTGGGCTTATTCTACAGAGAGCGCGGAAAGGCTCACCTCAGCACAGGCAATAAAGCAGGAGCTCAAAGTGATTTTAACAGAGCTCAGCAACTTGGAGAAACTGTAGACCCTTCATTATTAAATCAAGTGCGTTAATCATGCTCAATAAGTTAACCGTAAAGAACTATGCCATCATTCAGGACCTGGAGATAGACTTCGATCCCGGACTGATCATACTCACAGGAGAGACCGGATCAGGTAAATCCATATTACTCGGTGCACTAGGACTCATACTAGGCCATAGAGCTGATACTAAGGTCGTGTACGATCAGAATGAAAAATGTATTGTAGAGGCAGAGTTTAACATCAAGTCTTATGGTTTGACTTCCTTTTTTGAGGAGCATGAACTTGATCATGAAGACCTGACTATCATACGTAGAGAGATCAATCCCTCAGGCAAGACAAGGGCCTTTATCAATGATACGCCTGTGACATTGAATATTTTGCAAGAATTATCTGGTCGGCTTATTGATTTGCATCAGCAGTTTGACACATTGAGCATTTCAAAAGAGCGTTTTCAGCTCGATATTTTAGACGCTATAGCGGGCCATCAAAAATTATTAAAGTCTTATCACACTAAATACAAAGAATACCAAAAGGACAAAATCGACCTACAAGCGCTTAAAGACAAACAAGCAAATGCCATTAAAGAAAAAGAGTTTTTGCAGTTTCAGTATGACGAACTTATTCAGGCGAGTTTAGTAGCCGATGAAGAATCCAGCTTAGAGAACGAACAAAACATGCTGGCCAATGCAGAAGACATTAAAAAGCAAGCAGGTTTCTGCTTTAATTTGCTGTCCGATAGTGAATATGCTGCTACGAGTCAATTGCAGGAAGCACTGACAGCATTAGCACCATTGACTAAAGTGCATCAGGCAGTGCAGTCCTTATACGACAGATTGGACTCGATACAAATCGAACTGGAAGACATCACTTCAGAGCTGGAAGAAGTATTTGAGCAAACAGAATATGATCCTGAAAGGTTGATGGAAGTAGAGGCCAGACTAGACATCATATATAGGCTCCAGAAAAAACATCAGGTTGCAACAGTCAATGAATTGATAGACATCCAAGAAAAGCTGGGGAACTCTATTGAGGATTTCTCTAATCTCGATGAAAGTATACAAGATCTTGAAAAAAAGGTCAATGCCCAGCAAAAGGAGCTTGAAAATATAGCAGAGGAATTGCATAAAGGCAGAAAAGAGGCAGCACCTAAGATAGAAAACGATGTTCACCAACTATTGGCCAAGGTCAATATGCAAAACGCCCAACTACAGGTAGAATGCAAAAAACAAAGCACGTTGGGTCCTAATGGAAATGATAGTATAAAGTTTCTATTTGCTGCCAATAAAGGTAGTCGCTTTCAAGAGATCAAAGATGTGGCATCTGGTGGAGAAATGTCAAGACTAGCACTTTGCATCAAATCCATTATCGGAGATGCACTGGCTTTACCTACTATGATATTTGATGAGATAGATACCGGTGTATCCGGTCAGGTCGCCCTTCAAATGTCAGAGATCCTCAAAAAGCTTTCCGGTGGCCATCAAGTTGTCACCATTACACATACGCCTCAAGTTGCAGCAAAAGCCAATCAGCATTTTGTGGTGTATAAGGAAGATTTACCGGACAGAACATACACCAGAATAAAACCGCTCAATGAAGAAGAGCGGATTCATGAAATTGCAGTTATGCTGAGCACAAACCCTCCATCAGCAGCTGCTATTAATAATGCAAAAGAATTAATATCCATCTGAAAATAAAATTGAGTAAACATATGTCTAACAACTTACTAAAAGGAAAACGAGGAATAATCTTTGGCGCACTTGACGAACAGAGTATTGCCTGGAAAGTAGCAGAAAAATGTGTCGAGCAAGGAGCCGCTATTACTCTGACCAACGCTCCCGTAGCCATGAGGTTTGGGAAAATAAATGAGCTGGGTGAAAAGCTTAATGCCAAAATCATACCGGCCGATGCTACAAATATGGAAGATTTAGAAAATCTCTTTACAACCTCTATGGAAGCACTAGGTGGAAAGATTGATTTTGTACTACACTCAATTGGCATGTCCATGAATGTCCGTAAAAACAGACACTACACCGACCTTAATCACGAGTGGATGTTAAAAACTATGGACATAAGTGGCATATCGTTTCACAGAGTGATGCAAACAGCAATGAAGCTAGATGCTATGCAAGAAGGCGGATCAGTACTTGCCTTATCGTACATTGCTGCTCAGCGCGTATTTCCCGATTACAATGAAATGGCTGAGGCCAAGTCTTTATTAGAGTCCATTGGTAGAAGCTTTGGCTATCATTTCGGTGTGAAGAAGAATGTGAGAGTCAACACCATATCTCAATCACCAACCTACACAACTGCGGGAAGCGGTGTCAAGGGCTTTAAAGAGTTTTTTGAATATGCAGACAAAATGTCGCCTCTAGGTAATGCTTCGGCAGACAGTTGCGCTGATTACTGTGTCGTTATGTTTTCAGACTTAACGAGAATGGTGACCATGCAAAATTTATTTCACGACGGCGGATTCTCATCTATGGGTATGAGTCCTGCAGTAATAGGACTTGACGAAGCTTAAGAAAGCGCCTGGGGGTTTAACCCGAATTACGAATTTCCAATGCATAATTTGGGTTTAAAGGTAATGCATGGCTTGTTTACTTATCCTTTTGCATATTACCAACCATTGCCATTAAGGTGGGTATTGAAGTTAATTAAAGTCAATGGACAGCGCGGTTCGATGACGGGAATGTATTTTACAAATCAGCAAAATGAAGAAGCTAATTTGGCTTTTACTACTGCAATCTTCCATAATGTGGGCACAGCCTCCCGGTGGGCCGGGTGGTCGCCCTTTGCCGGGACAATCAGGAGGAGGGTTTCCCAGTGGAGGTGAATTGCTAAGTGATTTTGTAGATACGGATAGCTTGAGTGTGCCCTACTGGTACAAAGAAACCAATTGGGATACATTATACAGAGCAGATACGACCCTTCATGAATTTTACCATGTGTATGATATAGCCCGGAGACGAGAATGGGATTATCTCCATATTGGGCAACCCGGCAGCCCTGCAAGGCCTGTTTATTATAGAGCTGACTATGTAGAGGGCAATCGGCTTGGCATGGATGTTCTGGACTTGTATAAACGAAACGCTCACCGCACGCCATTTTTTGAAACCGAAAAACCCTTTTCTGATCTCACCTTCCTCAGAGGGGCTGACCAGGACGACTTTATCTTTGATGCCATATTTGCGCACACGTTTGCCAATGACCTACAATTCACTCTGGATTTTACCAGAATGGGTATGCTTGGCGAATACGCCAATCAGCGATTGCGCAATACATCTTTTTCGAGTGGTCTGCATTACAAGTGGTGGAATGGACTGATTGATACCTATGTATCTTTTTCTAACTCTGCGACACTGCATGAGAATAGCGGTGGTATTACTAATGAAGACGATTTTCAAAACCCGGCTTTCAACCTACGTATCGGCTACCCCATCTTTCTGGACAATAGCCGTACGAGGTATACAGATGCCGAGTTTGAGATTTATAATGTATTAAAAGCCCCATTTACCACAAGGTACCCCATGACATTGTACCATAGCTTTAGATACAATCAGGAGTACTTTAAGTTTTATGAAATAGGGACAAACTATGACCCCAATTATTTTGGTCTATTTCAGACCGACCCACGAAGTGTTAGGCATTCATCCAGACTTCACTCCTATCGCAATGAAGTAGGAATAGATCTCGCCGTCACATCGGTTCCCGGCATAGAGATTGACCGTATTCGCGGTGGGCTGGTTCAGCGACAATTGGTTTGGCAGCAGGAACCATTGACCACGAGACTTAGTGAACTGCATTTATTTGCTGAGGGCTACCTGACCTTATTTGACAGGATGACCACTAAGGCTAGATACGCACAGGGAACACTTGATGCAGCAGGCAACTCTCAGATTTTAATTGAAGGCGATATCGACTTTGGCAAAAACCTACAATTCAAAGGAAAATATGAGCGCAATAGTATCATAGCAGGGCTCATGCAGCAATCTGTGAATGTCAGCTTCCAAAACGTATTCACAGCCGATCTTGACGTTCAGCGCTTCAATGCACTTGGTGGTGGGATCACGATACCACGAACGAGAACATCCATCGAGGCCACTCTTATCAGAGCATTAGATATTGTAGTGTTTAACATCGATGGCTTCCCTGAGCAGATTGAAACACCTACTAATATTCTACAAGTTGCAGGTATACAAAAACTCAAGTTTTGGCACATTCATTGGAATAATTACTTCCTGCTACAAATCACTAATGAAACAAAACTGGGATTGCCAACATGGTTTTACAAATCAAGCCTTTTCTTAGAGAAGGAGTTTTTCAGAGGTAGGACGCCGATTCGGGTTGGTGCTGATTTTAGAGTGATGCCTGATTTCTTCTCATTAACCTACCTGCCTTTACAGGCTCAATTTGCCTATCAAAATGAAAGTGCACAGCGGCTATTTCCAGAGGTTGATGTCTACGCCGGTATGAAAGTAAAGGTATTCAGAGCCTTTGTCAGGTTTGAGAATCTAGTGGGCTTATTGAACAACGTGCCACTTATACATCACCATCGTTTCCCCATGCACGAATCCAGATTGACTTTTGGTATACATTGGATACTACCTAATTAACGGTTGGTCTCCAGAACAAAGGGCACACTTTTGGCACATTTAGAGGTTGCTCAAAAGCATCAACTCAATGTAAGCGTCATTGAAAGAAAAACTAAATGTTTTTCACGCTATTTCTATCCAGGAGGATGTCTTTCAGCTCTTTGAGTAGAGCATACTCAGCCGGCATGACCTTCTTGAATGCTTCTTTGATACCCAGGTAAGTGCCTTTTTCAAATTCAGATGACAATTCCTTTATTCTCGATTTGACGATGTGCACATCCCCTTCGATCTTATCTTTGAGCGCTGGTAGATCATGCCAATCAGCTTCGAGAGCAATAACTTTTACGTCGCTTCCCCCAGCACCGAATTTATGCTCCAGTTCTATGAGGTCATCATCTCTTTTGATCGGCGCATCTATTGTCCTTATGGTATGTTGATCTATACCTCCACCGCTTTTTTGCTGTCCCTGAAACATGAAAACCTCAAGACCTTTCTCAGCAAACCTATAAATAACAAAACCAACTTTATCGTGAATACTCATGTCTTTCTAATTTTGGTATCAAACAATAGATACATATGTTAGTTGACGTAAATATAAAATTATTATCCTTTTCGGACAGATTTAACCACATCAAACATACTCATAGCCAATATTTTCATCTGATCGTTCTCTGACATATCCTCAAAAAGCTCCAGAGCCCTCGGGTTTACTGTCTCTTCATTATTTTCTCTTTTTACCAGTGCTTTCATTTGACCATCTACGAATAATGACAGATCAAGTGCATCGCCGGTCTGAATTTGTCCTATTAGCTTATGACCAGTCGGCGTGAAGAAGCGACCGTCTCTCAAGATACTCCCCACTTGTTCTTGATTGTGGTACACGGTAATACCCTGGCTATTGCGCACCCATACCATTTCAAAGTCATGCGTTCGGACTACCAGTAAAGACTTAGGGTCTTTCCCACCATAGTGTTTGATGATATATGCTAGTGTATCTTCCTGATAAATGTTTTTTAACACCCCGCGCTCTACAGGATGTTTACCCCTCCCTTTCGAATATTCTGCCAAATTCAATGACAGCAAAGCCAGATCTTCATGTTTCCAGGGAATCAGAGTCTTCGCCTTCTTATCCAGCTCCGCCCTAAAAGATTTGAGATCCTTATTGATAGACTTTTCAGTTACCTTACCACTACCCTTGATTATAGTTATGACCAGTAGAATCAAAACCACTACAGCCAATATGCCCATTATACTCCCTATACCCCAAAATAACATCATAAGCCTTTTATTGCCTGACAAAGATATGAATGAAGTATATATACTATACTCGATCGTCTCGATTTATTTGCACAGGCACAGCATACTTCAGTACATTTTTTAGGCTAGCAACTGGATAATAGAGTGGGGATACTTCTTTTTGTCACTTTGGGCATCACCCTCCTCCCCATCCTCAAAGTGTTGAGGATGGGGATCCGGGTCGCTATGCTCCGGGGCTCGCTGTTCGCTCGGCCTCGATTTCGCTATGGCTACATCAAGTCTGGCTCCACTTCGTTGCGCCACCCACTGCGCAGCGCTGATGCAAGACCCTTGGAAAATGATATTACAAGCCACACCCGATTATGAAAAAGGTTGTAACACTATCGGTTTTACAAAGGACTTCATCTAAAAAAGGTATGAATTCATAAACATTGATTTATATTTGTTTGATATCATTGATGAATTAAAGAAGACATGATGCAAAAATTAAGCAAAGATATATTCCAGTCAATGGGTGAGGCAGATGGTAAATCGTATGTTTTTTTATTGAAAGCGCTTGAAAAAAATAGTCTTGAAAATTTTGACTACTTAAAGTTCAAGACCTCTCTAAATGCTTTGAAAAAACTACAAATGGATCAAGGCACGGCCATCAAGTCTGCATTTGCTACGGGCAGTACTATGGGCCTTACCAAAGAGCACCTTCTCAAATCTGCAAAACACTATAAGTCCATTCTAAGTAAAGAAAGAGAAGATTTTGAATCGGCATTAGAAGATCAAATCAATGATCGCATCAATACCAGGAAAAATGAAGCTGATAAATTAAAGGAAGTCATTCTACAATGTCGTGAACAAATCAAAAAGCTTGAACTGAAAATTGAAGAATGCCAAAACCGTATTGATAAAACAGATCAAGACATAAAGGATGCAGAGTCGAGAATAATGAATTCAAGGGATAAGTTTGTTAATACCTACAAAAGCCTCATTGAAGAAATCGATCAAGACCTTTCGACATTTGACGAATTACTCTAAAACTTATAAAATGGGCAACAATAGCACACCGCAAATATGGGGATCTGCAGAAAAGCTGATTGGCTTTTTGGTACTTGTATTATTGGCTGGTGGCATTGGCTATGGTTTGTATATATTATTACCCATTTTGAATGCAATTATTGGAAGTGTGCTCAGCCTTTCAGTCGTAATTTTTCTGATAGGACTTATAGGTTTTATCCTTTTTGACAGGCAGACCAGACAATTGATAAATTATGGATTCAAGTCAATCATAAGGGCTATTACCGGAATCTTCATCAAGCATAGCCCCATACACATCATGAAAGGCCACGTCAATAATCTCAAAAAAAAGGTGAGAAACATGAGTGTGCAGATTGGAAAACTTAGAACACAAATTCGACAAATCGAATCCCTTATCAGGCAAAATGAACGTGTTATCGATAGAGAATTGGAACGGGCTGCCACTGCAAAGTCAGGCAATAATGAAAAAGCCATCATCCTATCTACCCGTAAAGCAGCCAGACTTAGAGACTCTAACGAAAGGTACCGTGAGCTATTGACCCGTATGCAAAACCTGTATCAACTATTGACACGCGTCTACAAAACCACAGAAATCGTGCTTGAGGATACAGTCTTCCAGGTCAGAGTCAAAGAGGAAGAGTACAACGCCATAAAAACCAGCCACTCTGCTATGGCATCTGCCAAGTCAGTCATAGGAGAAAGTCGCTCCATGGACAACTTTGAAAAAGCATTGGAATTTATGGCTGATGATATCGCTTCAAAGATTGGGGAGATAGACAGATTCATGGACGTTTCTTCCAACTTCATGGATCAGGTTGACTTAAAAAATGCCCATTATGCCGATGAGGGCATGGCGATGTTGGAAAACCTCGAAAAGCAAAGTGACATCATGCAAATTGAAAAATCAGGGGACTACTCCCACCTACTGCATGAGTTAGAAAAAAGTACCCATACCCTACCCTCTTCAAACGCTGACCAAAAATCCGACAAAAACCCACCGAAGTAAGAGTCTAACAAAAGAAAAGTTTTTATACAGTTTTCCGGCAAGTAGCGTTTTCAGCTCAGTGACAATTTTAACCAAGGTGCCTAATATTGTTTTATGCTTATTTACTTTTGGCATAGACTATCTTGCAATTTAATAAATACAATAGCATCCAATCACAAAGGCAAAAAAAAAGTACTTCTTACATATACAAAAACTCTAATTTTATCAATCGTTATTGATTTTAAAAAAATATTTAAAACTTTTCTTTCTGAAACTACCTATTTTGCAACAATATTATTAGATTGCGCTCCCAATTCAATAAAGTTGTTTTTTTTAAACACAAATAGCTAACTCATTTTATTGTCAATAAAATTTTTCAGAAATGTCCCTTGGTAACCCCAATCCAAAAAAACTTGAAAAAGCAAAGAAGACACATTATGTGATTGTATGTACTGTTGGCTTACTTTTAGCGATCAGTTCTGTGTACATCATCAATCATTTCAAAAACAATTCAGTGCCATTTCAGCCGGAAGTCACTATTATCCCTTTAGTTTTTATTTCAGGCATGCTGCCTTCTATTATTTCTATAAAAAATATCAATCGAGAACTAAAAGAGCTCGATGATAAAAGGGAATCAGAATGATAAATGCTTTTTTATTAACACTTTGGTCTGGCATCATCATATTGATTGGTGCTATCTTGATCAATGGACTAGGTTCAAAACTTGGGATTGAGACATGGTATGGCTATCTGAATAGTATTGCAGACAAGGGCTTCGGAGAGACCAACAAGATTTTATCTTGGCCAAATCTTCTATTCCTTTACATTATATATCCTCTATGTCTTGGTGGACTGGGATTGATGGGAGTAAGAAGCTATGAATTTTTCATAAGACACTTTATGTAGAAAAGCATCTCACACGCTACACTTACTCTGCTATTATTGCTTTTACGTGATCAAAAACAACATCTACCCAAAGGGCGTACATTTTAGCAGATGGATGGAGCTCATCTGATACCAATAAGGACAGGTCGTCTTCTGCCATTCTTGAGATTTCAGTAATGTCAAAATATGATACATTGTAGGCAGCACAGACTTCTTTTTTAGTGTCATTAAATGCATCAATTTCATCTGATATTCTTCCAGTACCATCTCTTCTGATGCCGAATGGTGTCACTCCATAGTCCGGTATAGAAAGGACAAATACCCTCTGATGGTCATCATCTGCAAATGCAATGGCTTGTTCGATGAGATCTTCCAATTCTCTTTTGTAATCATTTATGGATAATCCTCTGAACTGATTATTAACACCAATTAAAAGAGAAACCAAATCGTAAACCTCCTCAAGTGGTGCTTCATTAATGCCATTTTTCAAGTCCCCGGTTGTCCATCCTGTTCTTGCCACGATATCTATAAAAGAACAGAAAATATTTGTACCTCGAAGGCTATCGCATAGAATCTCACCATATCTTTCTCCCATGCCCACACCTTCTCCAATGGTGTAAGAATCACCTAGTGCCAGATAAGAAATAAAAATAGAATCGCTTTGCATATCACTTGAAGCGCTATCATCGTATTCCTCTATGCTTTGCTTCTGACAGCCATATAGACTCTGCAGACAAAGAAAAAATATTAGTACTATTAATCTATTCATACCACCATGTAGTTTTTTATAGCTTTGATTTTATTGAAAGTCCGCTTTCTTTCTTGTTGATCTGCTTTAAATGACATATCTGGCTAACACTTCAAAACATATACCCAGGCTATACAATTTACACATTTTGCAATGTAATGACAAGAGACTTTTCTTGCACACAAATTCAATTGCTCCAATCTACGAATCCATCCACAACCGAATGGATGGCCTTTTTAGCGGACTCATCTGACAATTGTGTCTTATCTTCATTGAGTAAGCTATTGATGCTTGACAGTGGCAATTTGGTGGGATATAAAACCACCTTCATATGATTCAGTATCCCTGTGAGGTGTTCCATACCTCTCAGGTTACCGGCTCTACCATCTGCTACACCAATTAGGAGCATTTTCTTAAAGTGGAAGCTAGGCCCTAGCTTTCTGACTGAAATGGCATCAATAAATAATTTGAGTATGCCAGCCAGGCCTCCATTGTATTCAGGCGATACCAAAATGATGTGTTTACTGGGGATCAATACCTCATCCTGAAAGTTTTTTAAATCTTCCGGCATGTCATCCCCTTTATACATTGATGACCTGGCAATATCATCCGGGAGGTCTTGAAGATCAAAATAATCAACTTTCATATTGTACTTATCGCTAATGTAGTCTTCCACATACTTAGCAACTATGCGTGTTCTTGCATCTGGTCTATTTGTGCCGCAAATGATCAATACACTATCCATATATTATGTTTTTTCTTTGATGTGTAAGTGAAACATGATCAGCTCTACATAGTTTCAGTACAATGTTATTATGGGCATTCATCAATCCAGAAAAATAGTTGGCAATATAGAATAGCAATATTTAATTCCTGGCAATACAGGTTAGCAAATAACTATGATATCCATCTTCCACAGCAGAAGTTGCTTCGCTAAGCATCGGCGATGTGGTTTGGTGGCTTAGCGAATGTGAAGCCATCCCCAAAGTATTCATCCATTTAATTGGCCAAAATTATCTTACACCATCACTTATACACGAATATACATTGGAAATTCGTAATGAGGGTTAAACAGCGGAGAGCACGGAGTGCTCGCAGCGTAAACAGCAAACGTAGGCGATAGCCGACCGTTTGCATAAACAGCGAAGCGTAAACAACCCGTAACCTCGCAACACGCAACCGACAACCGACAACATATCCCGCTCACCGCTGCACCACCACCTTCCCCGACCAGATCAATCGCTCTGCCGGATTGGATGGATAAAACTCGACAATATATCCGCCTGTCGGTAGACCACTAATATCTATGGGTTGGCCACTTGAGACTTGATCGACTTTTTGTCTGAGTAAGGGGCGACCTTGCATGTCCATGATGTAGATATCACCGGGGACATCCTCAGGCGTGTCGAGGTACAGCTCGTATGAGGCCGGATTGGGCCATACTTGCATCTTACGTACATAGTGTACAGGCTCACCAAGCATACTGACTATACTGGAGTCGCACTTATCCTCCTCATCTACTCGCCATCTCGGAAAATTGGGAAAGCTAGCGACACTTGAAGTCCTGGGAACCCTGACGCCATTCTGTACAAAGTGACAAGCCTTGCCCTTACGATCGGGATAATTAATAACATGATAACTATTCGTCGCGCTAGTAGGACACATATATATGCGACAGTCCGGTG
>SLDF01000030.1 GCA_007125435.1 Saprospiraceae bacterium | reverse complement strand
TGAAGAATAATATCTTTAGAGATTGTTTTTGTAGTATCAAACAACTGAGGGAATACGGACCGTCTAGCCCTTATGACTTGATTTATATCATACTTAATTTCCATATTGCATAAACATGAGTGAGCGACAAAAGGTTAAAACAACCCTTAAAACGGTGAAATATCAGGGCATGGCAAGTAGCCAAAGTAGTACATAAGTCCTACCCTTATGAAATTGTAGGAATCCGTATTGTTACCGCTGCCTCTTTGAATGCCTGCCTGACCAAGACGAAACCTATCTCTGTCTTCAGGACTCGATCGGTCTGATAAAGCAACAGCAGTAGGCCCTCTCAAAGCCAGTAACTCATCCATATCCGGATAAACCGAACTGACATCATCTAAGTAATCTGTAAACAGCCTTCTTAAGCTCAGCTCAATATTCAATGACCAGTCAGATGTAATGTCAATCTTAAAGCCAAGGCCAAAGTTCAATGCGGGCTGTAGCAAAAAGTATTCTTCTCCGGGGAATTGCCCCTCAGTGCCCAGGTCTCTTAAAGAAATCCATTCGTCTTCAAATCTGGTTCGTGGATTAAAAGCAAAAAAACTGACGCCACCAAACAAGTATGGTGTAAAGGGATGATCTCTAGAGCCATGCACATAATTCAGAAAATTGAATTCAAAGCTGATGGATCCATCAAAAACATTAGAAGCAAAGTCTAAGTTTCGTGCTCGCTCAAAAGTATTTCTAGAGTTTTCATCACTACCAGATATACGTCCATAGTTGGCCGAAAGGGCCAAGCTTACTCGGGAGTTAAAATTATACCTCGCCGCCATTCCCCCACCGGGACCAGGTCGCGATAAATCATAATTGGTGTTTAGGTCACCAAAATAGTAGGATGCGCCAAGCCAACCTCCCAGCTCCCAGCCTTTCTGTGCAAAAGCAGGGCTACTAATCAGCCACATAGCACAAGATAATATGACGACACTTATCCTTATATTCATAATCGGGTGCAAAAGTACAAAAGAATAGTATAATCTTGAGTGAATTAACTATTGATTAGACCTCTATATTGTGAGTAATGTGCGATAATCTTTCTGTAAGAAGTAAGCAATGTGATTTTACCAATACTTGGTGACTTGCAGAGGGTATATTTTATTTTGTCGCTTTGGGCATCACCCTCGTCCTGTCGTACTCGGGTCGCTACGTTACGTGGCTCACTCTTCGTTCGGCCTCGATTCCGCTTTATGCTCCATCGAGTCTGGCTTCGCATTCGCTACGCCACCACTTCACATCGCTGATGCATAGAAACAAAATAACGACATTTTAAAATGTAGCCACTCACTTATCACTTAATCTTCAATGGTTAATGAGCTAGTACCAATTTAACCCTGAGCCTTATTTTTTTTAATATGAAAACAGTATCATCTATAAATAAAAACAGCTCCCTTTTGGAGCTGCTTTTCTGAGGTCGCGAGCGGATTCGAACCGCTGTACAAGGTTTTGCAGACCTCTGCCTAACCACTCGGCCACGCGACCTTATTTATTTCGAACGGCAAATATACACTTATAAAAGGTTCTTTTCCAAACATTCCGTCTTTGAATTTTATCATAAGATTATTTAGTGCATTAGTGTGTTTTAAGGTTTGACCCATCTTATGCCAATGAAGGCTACATCTGATACAATAAACAAAAACGGTGAATTAACAATCTCGCTAACTCACCGTCTTCTCGTTTACTTTAAGATGCTATGAGACACACCTTATCCCTGTGACAATAACTCTAAGGCATTTAATGCATCTTCATTTTCAGGGTCTAATTCTATCAACTTAGAATAGTATTCAACTGCTTTTTCCTTGTCTTCTTTTTCGTCACTTTGAAAGTAAATATAACCGAGGTTTTTATAGGTCTCTTTAAGTGTTTCTTCAAACTTCTCTTTATCCAATAATGCTATTTGGTATAGCTCAGTAAAGTTTTCTTTTGCATCTTCTAATTCATCGTTTTTAAATGCAACGAATCCCAAATACTTATAAGCATTGATCAAGTCAACACCATATCTTTTAGGCTGATCTTTTGCAAGTTCGATAACTTTCTGGTGATGAGGCATAGCTAGTAAAGAGTCCAATTCAGGATCAAGCAATTCATTACACTTTGCCCTGAATACATAGCCGGGCAACCATTCAGGTAAAACCTCAGTTACAATTGCAAATGATGAATCAGCGTCTGAGTACTCTCCTATGCTAAACAAGCTAAAGCCAAGGTAGAAATAATCAGTTGATACGGCATCAGACTCTTCCATCTTAACCCTGTAGGCGTTAGCAGCTTTTTCATATTTCTTGGCGTCAAAGTACATTTTTGCAATCTTCTCATATACATCTCCTCTATTGATATTGTCAAACTCTAAGGCTTTTAAGTACTTTTCTTCAGCCTCTTCATATTCACCCATAGCTGCCGCAGCTTTTGCATAATAGTCAAAGTCTGTAAAGTAGGTCCTGTCTTCTCCGATGTTTTCGAAAAACTTCTTTAATGAAGCTAGTCCTTCTGCATACTGCTCTTTCTCGACTAGAGCGTACCCTTTCCATCTGTGCATACGGTAGTTGTCAGGCTCTATTTCTAATACTTTGTTAGCTTCTTCTATAGTACGATCAAAGTCTCTAGCCTGCCTAAACATAAAACCTACAAATCGGACCTTGGCTTCAATGTCATCTGCTACCAAGTTGGTATATGTCTCTAAGAGAGGCGTGACTTTATCATACTTTTTCTCCTCCTGATAAATATCAATCAATTCTCTATAAGCAGGAGAGTATTCCGGGTCTATTTCGATTGCCTTTTTAAGGTTTTCGATAGCCAAGTCGTTGGTTCGGCTTCGCTTGAAAAGCAAGGCTTTCTTCATATAAATTTCAGGCAACTCAATGTTTAAGTTATTCAAAACATAGTCGTATTGATTTGCTGCTTTTCCACCTTCGTACTTAGCCATATATGCATCCCCTAATTTGATAAAAGGCTCGGGACGTTGTCTGGCCAGATCTTTTGCTTCCTCTAGTTTTAAGACAGCCATCTCCAAATCTCTGTCTTCATCCTCAAGGTACACCCTACCAATTTCAAATGGAATTCGCCAGTCATTATTTCTTCTATTTGCTTTTTCCGCGCGCTCAAAATTGTCTCTCGCCTCTTTTTTCTTGTGATTGGCATATTGTATTTTTCCGAGACCTACATACAATAACCCCTGATCTCTTTTAGAAACATTTTCTAGACCTAGATTAAAATAGTATTCAGCAGTATCCAGTATGTTATACAAAAAGTAAGTTTCTCCGGTGTAGAAGTATGGCTCTGGACTACCAGGATTAGCCTTCATTAATTCACCGAAAATTCTTCTTGCTTCAGGGTAATTTTCATTTGTGATCATAGTCAAACCATCTTCAAGTGTCTGAGCTTGCAATAATGACAGACCCGAAAACAATAAGACCCAAATAATATTCATTCGCTTTTTCATAATAATCTGTTTGTATTTTGACGGTTTAAACACAAGAAGGTTTTTAAATAAAATGTTAACAAATGTATAGCTTTATTTGCTCTCAGCCATAAAATACCAAATCAAAATAATGTAAATTTGTATGACTTGATGTATTGATGTTTTATATTATTTGTTTGTAGTTTATTACTAAGTCTTTCTATATAAAAACTTGCAACCACACATAACTTTAAATAACATTAAAGTACGGTATGACAGTCAATTCCTTTAACATTCAAGGTGTTAATATCGGTTTTCCAATTAATGCTATCAGCAATCTTGTTATACCTTATACACTTTGAGCGTTATTAACTTATGGTCTATCTTCAAGTTTGTATTGAAGTTTAAACACTTTTAATCCTCTTTTGAGTTATGGCCCGAGGCCTTAATCATTCGTGTGAATTAATATCTCTCTTGGTGGCATCCACTTTGGCAACAATCCACTTTTGAGCATGATCCGCTGTCCTCTGTCTGTAGCCATAAATGAAATTAATCCGCTGGCAAGGCCCACTCTGGATTCACAGTTAATAGCCCATATCGTACGTGTAAAAGCATACGTACTATCAGCTATATAGGTTTGGTCTGGTCTGACAAAATACTGATCATCATTCATAGCGCTGATCAATGCCATTTGTACTTTATCATTAAAAGACTCTAATTCTAACCTATTCAGATTATTGATCCAGTTATTTCCAATGACGCCTATAGCACCTCGATTTTTGCTCACATAGTCTACTACATCATTGTTTTTTTCGAGGGCGTACATAAAAGATGGTAAGTCATCAACGTCAAATTGTCTTTTTAGCGCAGAAACAGTGCTGGCACCGGCATGGTCAAATACTACAGTGATAGCTCCCTCTGATTGACTTTTATTGACATCTTTCCAGGATGATATCTCACCATTAAAAATCTTTCTTAGAGTTGACGCCTTGATTAGAGAGTCAGGGTTGTTTTTATTGATTAAAAACGCAATTGCATCCTTTCCCAGTTCTGTGTATTTAGGAACTATTTTGCGCTTTTGAAAGTATTCATTCTCCTTATCTGTAAGTTGACGACAAGCAATAATGGCCTTGACGCTGTCTTCTTTGAGTGCCTCGAAAGCTAATACTTCGGGCAGATAAATACCCTCTATATCTGACCCTTGATTAAGATTTATGAAATTAAATATAGATGTGGACACATAAGGCTCCAGTGTATTGTCTACAGATATAGTTACCTGACCCGTAGTGAAAGTAGATTTATCTCCTTGTCCAGGTGCTCCACAACCATACAAAGCAACTAAAAGTGATAAAGCCATTCCAGATATAAACTGCTTACTCATTGGTCATTTTCATCTTTATAAGTTCGGTATACTCTGTAAAATCTGCTGATGCCATACAGTATAAGGCCAACACCAAACACCATATTGAGCCATACCTCAAGCCATGGTATGGCAAAGGCACCTGTCAATAACGCTAAGCCAAGACCTGTATAAACTATACTTGCTACTAATGACAATATGAATAACGATTGTCCTAAAGGATTTACTCTCATCTTTAAACTTGCTTTATAAAAAAAAGACCTAAATACTTAGTCTGTACAACTAGATATTTAGGTCTTATATCAAAGGATTAAATGAATTCACACTACAGTCTATTAGACTAATTTTATGTCTTTATGAAAAACATTTAATCCAACTTCTTATTCTAATCGGAATCGTATTGGTAATGTAAATTTAACTTTTACAGCACGACCTTGCTGACGACCTGGAGACCAGTTTGGCATTCCTCGTACAACTCTTAAGGCCTCTTCATCACATCCACCACCTATACCTCTGACTACCGTGGGCTGGGTAATGGCTCCGTCTTTATCTACGACGAATTGCACAACTACCGTTCCCTGAATACCATTCTCACGCGCAATAGCAGGATACTTAATATTATTTGCCAGATACTCCATCAATTCTTTGTCACCTGACCCAAACTGAGGCATCTGCTCTACCCGATCAAATATCTGCTCTTTTGGTGGTGGCGCTTCCACTACTGGTGGTGCTACCGGACCATCTCCGTACTCATCAAGAATACCGAGGTCTACACCATCCTCACTTCCTTCTTGAGTCTTTGTACTGATCGCTATATCTTCCAACTCTTCAATAAACGGTGGCGGCTCCTCGTCAATAACCTCATCATCGGCCTTCACTACCGGCGGCGTATACTTGATAGTCGGCTTTGAAGGTGGTGGTGGTGGTGGCACATCGGGTGGTGGTGGCGGTGGTGGCTCATCAGGATTAAGAGGCGGTGGCGCTTCTAAATCTAACGACACAATCACTTCTTCTTCCACTTCTGTCGCTCTTAGGGAGCTAATAGCATTGTTAATGAACGGTATGAATACGATCAATAGGAAAATAAGCACGCCGCCGATCACTCCTCGTCTTATGTTTTTTTCATATGAGCGACGAAGTACATAAGCACCATACTCCTTGTTCCTACCGTCGAAGACGATATCGTCCATGTTTGCTGTTAAAATCTTTTTGGCATCCATATCTATTAATATTTAACTAATCAATACGATACATAACGTACAGTTTAGTTATAAAGTTTCATTATTCAGGCTTTATATCGTAAATAATGAAAGAATCTATCTCTGTAAACTCCACAATCGCATATCTTCTCTGGTTTACGATTGACATTTCATCCAATATATTGACCAGATTTTTGTACCTCGAAGCCGCCATTGCTTTTATCAAGACAACCAGCTCGTCTTTATCTCCCCAGTCTCTGGCTACAGCTTGCTGGCGCTCGTACAGAAGCGCCTCTGCATTTTTAGGTACAGAAAAGTCTATAAATCCAACTTCCGGTTCTGTAACACCAATGTAATAGTGGAGCGTATCATTCTCACCTAATATTAATGTCAGAGCTTTTGATTCTTTGATTTCCGGTTTGTCGTCGTCATCATCTGTTTTAGCCGGTACATTCAGCTCCATTGACTGGGGTTTACTCAATGTGGTAGCCAACATAAAGAAGGTGATCAACAAGAAACCAAGGTCAACCATGGGTGTAAAGTCCACGCGCGTGGACATCTTCTTCGATCGTTTTTTCCCACCGTCGCCCTTATCGGGCACATCCATTTCTGCCATAATATTGCAGTTTTATCGTTTCTAAAAAGAACTGTTCATTAAAGACAATAGCTATAATTGAATATAGCCTTTTACGGGACATTAGTCCTCGCCGTCAACATCATCATCTGGCGACCCGGCACCCCCTTGTCCTGCAGCTCCCTTTAGTGTTGTTATTAAATTAAATCTATTTATCTTCCTATCCTGCAAAGTGTTTATGACTTTATCAATTGCAGGATAATTTGCAAGACCATCTCCTCTAACGGCTACACGTATACCTTTAGACTCAATCTCTCCCGTTTGTGCCAGTTCTCTATCTACTAGTCTGGCTTGCTGAATCCAGTCAGAAAGCTCATTTGACTTTCCTCCTACTGTATCTACAGGGATTCCAGGCTGTTTGATATTATTTCTGGCATCGTTTTCCATATCTAGCAACTGAGGTAAACTTTTTATGGGGACGCCAAAGCTTTCCAAAGTTGCAAATTCCATTTTCTGTTTATCAGTAAAACTGACGTCATACAGACCTGACATTCTTTCCAAAGTCAACAACCTAACCTTTTGGTTATCGACATTGAAAAATGTACGCCCTTCTCTATCCACTGATATGATCATGACGTTACTTTCAGGAAGTTTTAATTCAGAACGAGACGATGGCAGATCTACTGCCACAGGCTCGGCCGTTCTAAACTTTGCCGTCAGCATAAAAAATGTCAATAGAAGAAAAGCTACATCTGTCATCGCTGTCATGTCGATGAAGCTCGCTTTTCGTTTCATTTTTATTTTTGGCATAGCTATTATTTATTTGAACCTAACATTAAAACGATCAATTACCTTTTGAAAGTTTCAGAATGTAGTCATTGATTATAAAAATCGAAAAAATTACTTGTGCTTAGCCGCAAATGTGTTGGCGATACTAAAGCTACACTCATCGATCGCATAAGTCATATTATCGATCTTAGTGGTAAAGTAATTATAAAAAATAATAGCGATAGCAGCCGTACCGATACCAAGTGCCGTGTTGATCAAGGCCTCTGAGATACCGTTTGCAAGAGCCACCGGGTCAGGAGCACCGGCTGTCGCAAGAGCGGCAAAGGCTTTAATCATACCAAGTACCGTTCCAAATAATGCAACTAATGTTGCTACAGATCCCATTGTCGCCAATATGACCAGATTTTTCTCTAGCATTGGTAGCTCAAGTGCTGTAGCTTCTTCTACTTCTTGACGAATAGCCAGTACTTTTTGGTCTTTGTCCATTTCACTCTCAGTCTGCATTTTCTTGTATTTTACAAGTGTTGCACGGATGACATTAGCCACCGACCCCCTTTGCTTGTCGCACTCTTTTAGTGCCTCATCTACATTTTCTGTCTCTAAGTGATACTGTACTTTTCTCACAAATGACTGGATATTACCCTTTCCCTTAGCTTTGTTAATGGTAAAGTATCGCTCTATCGCAAATGTCATCGTAATCAAGAATAATGTCAATAAGAAAGGTACAACGTATCCTCCCTTGTAGATTAGGCCGAGGTAGTTACCCGGTAAAGGTTGATTACTATTGTCTCCACCTTCGAAGTTGCTGGGATCACCGAATATGAATAAAAATACACTCCAGCCTACCGCTAAACATATTAGGATAGCTGCCGTCGCAAAAAATCCACCGGAGTTCTTTGGTTTCTCTTGCTTTTCTTTCTTCTTTGGATTACTCATAAGTATAGTTTTGATTGATTTGTAACTGATTAAATATTTATTAAAGGATAATATTTTCGTTTTTTAATGTGTCATTTTTTGCTTTTACACATCATTGTTTTATACGAACTGGCAATTTTAAAATAAATTACTTGCATTTCAAAAAATCAATTGACTTTTGTTTCCTCGATGTTGTAAATATTACTAGCTCTTATGAAAAACTTTAATGTGATATCCCAAATATAGAAAAACCTCTGTTAAGTGTGCAGAGGCATACTAATAATTCTAGATTATTTTTTTGTTTTAGCTTCATTATGATTTGCTACTATTGCTATCATAAAAGCAATACAGGCAGACATCACAATATAATTACACAATGTTGTTCTTTACCCTTAATTTATTCACTCTTTTTTGAGCATGTCCTCATAGCGTAAAGTGTCCACAACACTTTTTTGAATTGGGAGCAAAGTTGTCCGTTTTTATTCACTTCATCTCTATGGAGTATCGCTACTGATGATATTTAGCTTCCTATAGTCTCTGTCATAAGTATAATATGAAAATACAATAAAAGCTAAGCTACCTTTGGCTCGGAATAGACCAAACCTCGATGGTACAACTAGACTTAGTTTTCAATCTTTAAAATCACACTTGACTGCGTGAGGGATAGTAGCGATATGAACGGGTGTAGCATAGATGGTGGAACGTAGATGTGATGGCTTGACTGAACGGTGCGAAGCAATTTGGTTGACTTAATGTCAAGCAAATAGTGATGGAACTGAGCCGCCCCTGGCTCAGCGTCGTTCTAAATTGTGATTAAACCCTTACCTAAGAATTTTCTTTTGCACAGCCACTAAAAGTAAAAGCCGCTCACATCTACTGAGACACCCTATGCTAAACCTGTGAATACAAGCGGATAGCCCGGTCTCTCATACTCTTTCTCTCCGCAGCTATGGAGAGAAAGAGTATGAGAGGCACGCCCAAACAAAAAATTCCAAAAATCAGGCATTTATATCTTCGATGGCATTCCACATATGTTAACTTTGTGAGCGTATTGGATAATACAAGCTTAAAAATATTTATCATATGGCAAAGAGAAAAGTAATGGCCAAAGTGCCACATATGGATCCTGTAGGAAGTGTCGGCTTACTGGTGCTTCGTTTGGTATCGGGAGGGGCGATGTTATTTGCCCATGGATGGCCAAAGCTTATGAAGTTTTTTGGTGAAGGGCCGGTAAAGTTTGCTGACCCCCTAGGGCTGGGAGCGGTGTCGAGTCTTGCGCTGGCCACATTCGCTGAGCTACTGTGTGCGGGAATGCTTGTTATCGGCGTCTGGACGAGGTGGGCCGCGATTCCATTAATCGTGACAATGGCTGTGGCTGTTTTTATCGTTCATTTGAATGATCCATTTTCGAAGCAGGAGCTGCCATTGATGTATCTATCGGCTTATATTGTCCTATTATTGGCAGGTCCGGGGAAATACAGCCTAGACTACTTAATAAAGAAATAAAAATATGGAGTTTAAATTAGACAGGGATTTGTGCTTTTTTGATCTGGAGTCAACGGGACTTAATGTGGTCACCGACAGGATTGTACAAATCGCCATAGTGAAATACAAAAAGCGTGGCGGTGAGCCTGAGACCTACGAGCAGCTGATCAATCCCGGCATACCGATATCGCAAGAAGCTATGGCTGTGCATGGCATCACACCTGAAATGCTGAGGAATAAGCCAACATTTTCGCAAGTAGCAGATGATATTTTTACATTTTTCGGAGAGTCCGATCTGGCCGGCTACAATTCTAATAGATTTGATGTGCCGATGCTCATTGAGGAGTTTGCTCGCGTAGGTATAGACTTTGATATTGACAAAAGACGATGTATCGATGTGCAGCGCATCTTTTATAAAATGGAACCGCGGACGCTGAGCGCTGCCTACAGATTTTATACAGGTCAGGTGCTAGAAAACGCTCACGATGCCCTCGCTGATGTAAAGGCTACTGCCGAGGTGCTCAAGGGTCAACTTAATATGTACGAGGATAAAGACCTGATAGATGGTAACAACAACCGGATTGAAAGACCAGTGACCAATGATATGCAAGCCCTGCATGACTTTACCAATGATGGTAGCACCTTAGATGCAACACAGCGCCTAAAGCGACTTGATGATGGCACTATAGTCTTTAATTTTGGCAAGTACAAAGGCAAGAATGTTGGGGAGATACTCTACAATGATCGCAACTACTTCCACTGGATACAAGATAAAGAATTCACTCAGCAGGTGAAGCAACTGACACGCAAATTGCTGAAAGAATATGAAGACAAAAAACAACGCAATAAATAAAATATGCAGAGGGGTCATGCTTGCTGTATTAATGGTATGGGGTGCATGTCAAGAGCCCGTAGAGGGCTGTCTGGATATAGATGCCGTAAACTTCAATGCTGCAACGGACTTTCCTTGCGAGTTTTGCTGTGAATACCCAACATTAACTCTAGCACTTAATTACAGGGCAGGTCTTGAGAATTTTAATATTAATGCGCCATTTGAGATGCAAAATGGTGACAGTATCATATTCACCAGGGCGGCATTTTATGTTTCTGACCTTTCCCTGATCAGGAACAATGAGGCTTTCATGCCTATCGATACTATTGTCCTGTACGAAAAGGTAGACGATATGCTCGATTCGTTTACGTTTCTAGGCAATGTCGGCCTGATCAATAGACGAAGCTTTAATATCAACATGGGGTCTTTCGAGGAGTCCGGCTTGTTTGACGCCGTATCTCTAAGGTTTGGCCTAAATGAATCTATGAACAACCAACCTATTGATCGTATTCCTAATCAAAATAAGCTGGCAATACAGGCAGACAGTATGCATACTTTTACGCCTGATGGAGGTTATATTTTTTTAAAATTTGACCTTGTTTTTCCTGTGACTAACTCTTCCAGACAAGTAACGATAACTGCTGCAGATATGCCACCGGTAATAGAGCAGCTTCTTCCATTCCAATCCATACAAGGCGTCAACAAAACATTGAATCTGGCCATAGATTATCTGGCCTGGATCGAAGGTGTGGACTTCCAAAATGACGCCGATGATGTCGTCCGTCAAAAAATCGTTAACAATACAGCTAATGCCTGGCTGTTTAGTCAGGACTAAAAGTCAAATTACTGTTTTAATATGACAACATCTCCAGCCTCTTTCACGACTTGTACTTCTCCACAATACATGACTATGGCCTGAAGCTTCCAAACATAGACATTTAGAGTAGGTCGCTGATCTTTGAACTGGCCGTCCCAGCCAACTGAATGATCGTCAGTGTCAAACAATCGACTTCCCCAGCGGTCGAAAATTTCAAAGTTATATTCAAGTATCTCTACTTGTGGGGGGAATAGAGGCATAAAAGTATCGTTGATCTCATCGTGATTAGGTGTAAAGGCATTAGGAATATAAACACTTATGCTTTCATCTGCTATCTCAGGTCTTGCTGTGGCTATCATTTCCAGTGTTTCACATTGGTTTGTTATAGTGAGACTGTAATCACCAGGTTGTACAATAGCGAGTCCGCTATCAGTAGAGCCGTCTTCCCATACAAAGCTGACCATGCCATCATCTCCGGAAGCTATAACAGTCTCTATATTGACTCCCGGTCCGCTACAAGGTACCAATACTTCCGGTATGTCAACAACAAGCGGCTCTATTGCCTCTATGTCTATGGAGGCCATTCTGAGACAACCATTTTGGCTAATAGCTTCTACAATGTGGATACCGGCAGCCAGATCTTCTATTAGATCATTGGTAGTGACCTCTTCAGCATTAATAAAAACGACATCAATGCTTTCTATACCTATATCTGAAAGTATCAGGTTTATACTTCCATCGGATGCTCCAGGACAAGGCTGAGATTCTACCTGCAAGTCAATGGACCAGTCAGCAAACTGGACAGCATTAATCTCAAACAATGTATCGCATTCACTTCCCGTTCCCGGTGCTACATAAGTAAAGATAGTATCCATAATTATCTCTACCTCTCTAAACATAAATGTATCACCCGGGCAGAAGCTAATCTCCAATATTTCTCTGTGATCTTCACTGAATGCTATATCTGCCACAATAACAGAGTCGCATCCATTAACATCTGTCAAAGTCACTGTGACAAGCGTATCGCTATCAAATATTTGCCCTTGCCATTCTGTAGTCTGGCCTATACATGGCATGAGCTGGACATACTGTGTATCAACAGGTGCGTGGAGGCTAATAATATAATGTTCTGTTATGACACAATTGTCTATTACATTCTCAACAGTGAAAGTGGTGTCAGTATCAACCCATACGCCTCCTATTTCTATTTGCTCTCCCGGGCAAATAGAAATTGTCAGGGTCTGCTCTTCCTCCGGGCATATTGTCAATATAAGGGGCTGTGCTGTTCTATTACTATCACATGCAACCATTTGAACTTCAGAAGAGTCTCTAAAAATAATCCAATTGTCAGGTAAAACAGATTCACCAATGGCGACAACATAATCACCTTCGCTCAAATCTTCAAAACTGTATTCACCCTGACTATCTGTCAAAGAGCTATCAATAATGGCCCCTCCTGACAATAAATAAACCTTAAAGCCCACAAGCAATGAGTCCGGCGGGACATTCAGCTCTCCATCATTGTCGGTGTCAAAAAACACGATCCCTGTCAAATTTGCTTCTTCTTCAAAGATATCAAAGGTAATACCTGGCGTTGTTCTTTCACAACCTGCACTATTCATAATCTGTGCTGTATATGTACCTGATTGCGAAATGATGATATTAGCAGGATCAGTCGGTACTTCTAAGTCCTCTCCATCTAACATCCAGCCGGTAATTGAATACCCCTCCGGTAGAGGCAGACAAACCAGCCCTTCTTCACAGGCTTGCTGGCAACCCCTCGGAGCAAAGGCCACATCTGGCGTCGGCCGAATAATGACACTTTCGCTTTCTGATGAGCAAGAATGATCATTAATAGCTAATACATGGTACTGCCCTGCTATGGCCGTATTTACCTCCGTTCCTACCTGGCCATTACTCCACAAATAAGACAGCTCCGGCTGGACATTAGAGACAGAAAGTAGTATCTCATCTCCACTACAGAGTGGCTCCGATGGATCAGTCCGGATTATTGGTCTGTCCGGCACTGAAAAAACCTGAATGTAAAAAACTGGACTTGTAGCCTCACAAGAAGTGACCATATCAGTGACCTGCACTTCAAACTCGTGAATACCAACCTCTAGTAATTGCAATTCACTGCCATCAAAGCGCAATACTTTTTGGTCGTCGCCTGTATTCCAGACATAAGAACGGTTGTCTTCGGGACCTAAAGCCCAAACCTGAACAGCAGTACCTAAGCATATCATCAAGGTGTCACCAGAAAACACGCCGGCACCACCGATAACACCAGCCAAAATAGATGCTTGAGGTGCAGCTATATACTCGGCACTCACAGGGTCAGGAGAAAAACCACACCCATTGATATCCGTAAGCGTGACCGACCATAATCCCGATGCATTTGCCTCCACTGTCGATGCTGTGGAACCATCATTCCAAATATAGTCATATGGGCCATCAGTAACAGCCAACTCTATCCAATCGCCTTCACATGCCGGGAAAGCAGCTCCGGATATGCTGACATCATCCTCGAATGTATTGACATCTATTGTTCTCGTTTGGCTTGCAGAACAGCCTCTGTAGTCTGTCACAACTAATTCGATTTCAAAACTTCCGACTTCGTCATATCGAAATGTGCCATTTTGATTGATATCATTCAAATCCGAAGCAGTAGGGCCTGTGCCAAAATACCATTGATATAAAGCGGGACTAAAATCTGCTGAGGTTTCTACCGGCTGATCAGTACAAATTGATGACGGCACCGAAAACTCTGCTGAAGGCAGTTCCGGAATAATTATACTGTTCAACCTGGTTAGCTGACAGCCGGAGGCCAGATTGATATCCATAGACACATTATATGTACCGGGAGTAGAGAACAAATGCGTGGGATCAGCGTCAGTTGAAGTGTTACTAGCTCCTGATACCGGGTCTCCAAAATTCCAATCATAGCTATCAATGACTGCCCCGTCAATGAGTGACGATGCATCAAAAAACTCTACTTCTTCGTCCGCACAATAGATGAATTGATCAAAATCTGCTACACCTTCTACCTCAACGGTAAAGCAGACCAGACACATTTTTAATGTGTCACCCGCCATATTAGTTTGTGCCGAGTTCACACATACTTTTTTCCGTCCTGAAGACTGATATACGACATTAGTACTTAAACCTAAGACTTGCTGAACACCGTCACCTTCGAAAATATACCAATTGGTCAAGATCGGAATAACATTATCATTGTCAATTTCGAATCTAAATTCATTGCACTGAGACTGTCTGGTAATCGATACGCTTATAATATCCGCCTCCGAGTCACAAGGATCGACTTCACTATCAATGCAAGGACACGACTCACAAAACCTATTGCTGCAGACCTCGCACGTCAATAATGTATTGGAAACAAATCGACAGCCTGTTGTCGGATCTAATACTTCTAATTGATACTCGCCAAATTCAGTAGCAAAAATCATATCGACATCATTCGAGATAGGGTTGCCGTCCAAATACCACGTGTACGTATATCCAGGTAGCGCAGGGGATAAGTTATTAATGACTACCGTATCACCTGCACAAAAGCCCGAAGAACTTGAAGTCTGAATCTCAAGATCTGGCATTTTACCTCTCTGTATCCTAAAGTGAGAGTGCCCTTGACATCCAAAATCATCCGAAACAATCAAAGTATAACTGCCGTGACCCGCTTCGAAAGATTCCTCAGTGCTAATCAGACTTCCTTCTAGATACCATTCATATGATGAATAGCTTTCTAAAGTTGTTAACTCAAAAGCCTGATCACCACATAAGACGCCCGGACTGTTGGTTTCTGGCTCAAAGGCAGGCCTTATATGGATGGTCTCAGAAACGGTAACGCCGCAATAACGTGCCGTCAAAACAGCATCACCACCGTCTTGCCATTTGATTCTTACTTGATTCGCAGCAGGGAAATCTAAAATAACTCCAAGTTCCGAGGGTGAAACTTCCCATTCAATTATCCCTTCATCATCATTATTTATAGTATAAATTACCTCTTCAAAACGACAAACTTCTGCCTGAGGAGCCCACTCCAGCTCTTCTAACAATGCAATATCCATGAGTAAAGCATTGCTTTCACAACCGGTTAAAGGGTCGATAATCCTAAGATGGAGAGATTGGTCATTACTGTCAGACCAGCGCACACTTATAGTGTTTCCGTAAAACAGCGATACGGTTCCATCAATGACAGCTTCCCACTCATAGAGAACGGTTGGGTCTGCATCTCCTTCAATAGAATATAAATAGTTTACTCCTGGACATACCTTGTCAGTACCTGATATCCCTAAGGGCTCTGAGAGAGATCGAAAAACCATTAATGGTAGTGATGCTTCACTATTACATAGACCTTCAGTATTTGTGGCGTATCCAGTCACTGTGTAACGCCCTCCTATTTCCGGTGTAAAATTAAATGTAGCTGATGGAGTGTTGCTTTCAAAAACCACTTGACCGTCTTCATCCAGCACCTGCCATGTACTCAATATCTCATCAGAGGCCGAAGTAGCCGTCCAAATACCATCATCTCCTGGACACAGAGATGAAGGTCCAGCTATTTGATATGGCTGTGCTATCTCCAGCCACAGTGTGTCGGTGTGCTGACACCCTCTAGAACAATCTTCAATATTAACAGCGACAAATGCTGGTGTATTTCCATTGAATACTGCTGACACTTGATGGCTGTTTTGCCCACTAATTATGGTGCCACCAGAGCTGACAGACCAGGAGATGATTGTACCATCAAATGGATCTACCCTGTATCTATATGGCTGTCCAACGCAAATATATTCTGGTCCACTAATAGTAGCTCCTTCACCTATTACATATATGGGCTCAATTGTAGGAAAAGGGCATTCTTCACTACATCCGTTTGTGAGGCTTACTGTGCCTGCAGGACCTGAGTTCCAGGACACAACAATAAAGTCGTCTTCTTCACTACCCCCATCAATAATGTCAGCATTGCCCTCAATAATCCAGGTATATGGAGCACAGTCAGGGTCAGAACTATATCGTACGGTATCACCAGCACAAGCTGAGGAGGTACAATATATACTAGCTCCTTCAGACGCAGATACTTCTACAAAAATAGATTTACTATCTGTACACTGACATCCGGCACTAACTATCTGTGTCAATTCATAAGAGCCGGGACTGAGACCTTCAGTTTTTAATACTGAGCCCTCTCCTGAGCCGAGACCATCGCCAAACCAAAAAATCTCTTCCGCAAG
>SLDF01000426.1 GCA_007125435.1 Saprospiraceae bacterium | reverse complement strand
TCACGAATGTTATCAAGTCATAAAGTGAAGTCCTGGCTTCAGAGTCAGGGAAGCCATCCAGCAGGTCGAAGGCCTTCTGTCTGTATACTTCCATCATATTTTGCGCATAATTAAGACCGCCGTGATCTTTTACAAACTTTACAACCTCCTTTACTGTGGAGTTCTTTTCACTTTTATATTTGACAAGTCGGATTATTCTTCTCTTATCAGATGCTGAGCATTGTTCAAGAGCATAAATTAAAGGTAAAGTCATTTTCTTTTCCTTGATATCTATACCAAGTGGTTTTCCAATATTGCTGTCACCATAGTCAAAAAGGTCGTCTTTTATCTGAAAGGCAATGCCAATGTGCTCTCCCAGGCTTCGCATTTTTGAGATAGTGTCCTCATTTGAGCCTGCTGATACGGCGCCTACGCTGCAAGCTGCTGCAATAAGGGTAGCTGTTTTTTGCCTTATAATCTCGAAATAGACAGACTCTTTAATGTCTAATTTGCGCGCCTTTTCAATCTGGAGCAGCTCACCTTCACTCATCTCTTTTACAGACTCAGATAGCAACTCCAGCATTCGAAACTCTTTGTTATTAATGGCAATGAGCAATCCCCTTGAGAGAAGATAATCTCCCACTAAAACTGCTATCTTATTTTTCCAGAGTGCATTTATCGAAAAAAAGCCTCGCCTTTCAAAAGAATCATCTACAACGTCATCGTGAACCAAAGTAGCCGTATGGAGCAATTCTACCATAGATGCTCCAATATAAGTCTTTTCATTGATGCCCCCACAAAGCTGAGCACTGAGGAAAACAAATAAGGGACGCACCTGCTTCCCCTTGCGCTTGACGATATAATGCGTGATTTTGTCAAGCAACGGCACATTGCTTTTCATAGAATCCCTGAAATGTTTCTCAAAGGATTCTAACTCAGCCTCAATCGGTCGCTTTATAGTGTTTATGTCCAATACAGTATTCGTTTAGATCGCAAAATTATATGTTTTAACTGAATGTTTACTTACTGGTTCACATATTCTGCTATTTGAATTGAATTTGACTACACACTTGGTAAAATTGGTTCTTGTAGATAATATTAATTCTTCAGCTTCTTACCCCGTAGTATCTACTAGGCCTCCAGATTTATACTTCAGGTCGGATATTTAGCTTCTAATATCATATATGAAAAATTTATAATGCGTCTGTTTTGTGTTAGCTTGTAGGTCTATTTATTTTATTATCAGATATTTATGGCTAAAAAAAGGGAGAAATTTTTCTACAAAAAATGCCACTAGATCGGCAAGAGTTGTATATTTGCTTTAGGAAAAACAATTTATTATTGAGATGGACAATTTATTTTTGTCGGTCATTACACGGTATTTTACATATAGTGAACTCCTGTTCAGTCTCATATGTATTGCATTTTTTATACATACCAATTGGTTTTTCCAAGGATCATTCAGCGCTAGATTAAGATCAAACGCTCTACTCTATTCGATTTCGGCTCACTATTATTGGTTAAGATCAGGTTTACGACGGTTATTATTTCAGTCTTTTGAGGGGATGAGATACGCATTCTTCCACAGCAGTATTATTAAGATCTCAAGCCTTATTGCATCCCACTTTGACCAACTCTTCGAAGCATTATCGAGATTCTACCGCTATTATTTTCCACTTAATTTCTATGATAATATCTCAGCGATTAGTCCGAGGTTTTTATTTTCTTCACTTTTGGGCATCTCCCCCCAATGTGTTGGGGGGGCGCTACGTTACGTGGCTCGCTATTCGCTCGGCCTCGATTCCGCTGCCGCTGCATCGAGTCTGGCTCCGCTATCGCTACGCCACCACTTCACATCGCTGATGCAAGGCCTTGAAGTAAACGATAAGTTGAGCTATAAAACTATCGGTCAAAGCGATCCAGCCTTTAGTTTAGACAATTTGTACTTTCTGTTATTCTCAATTTTAAGAGACAGTAGAGAAGGATCTTTAATTCTCTGTCATTTGATATTATCTGTCTACAGGCATGTGTATGAAGGAGTTACACATCAATATAATTTCATCAAAACCTTCATTGAGAGCCATTGGGATAAAGCGATACTTTTCTTCAATAAACATATTATAAAAAAAAATAATATTTATAGGTTATTTTTTGGTGTCTTTATAACATATGGTATATATTTGCCATATGTAAAGTTATTGAAAAGTAATATTTACGGGGGGGCAGGTAAGTTTTCACCTCATAAGATTGATGATTTGAAAGTAGGAATCAATCATCAAAGGAATAATCAATGTTTATCGATTTATTTATCAACCAAACAGGCTAATGTGGTATGAGTAGCCTGTTTAGACATATCAAACTATCGACTTATGTCAGCACTGCACTGATACTGGTAGCCTTATGTCTATCCTCATCAAGTCATGCACAGCCTGATTGTGGTGATGATGTTCCCCACTTTGAAGTTGATCTTACTGGCGTTCCAGACAGTGTTTATATTTCACCTTCTGTAAGCAGGCAGGGAACCTGCTGCGAAATTTCTCATCCAGATAGATGTGTGTCCTTTACTGTGACTCTTGATGAGAATGCAATTGGGTTTATATTTGAGAATGTTACAGGTGCTGATCCAACTGGCTCATTATTTTATCAAATCGATTGTGGTGAGTTACAACCCACAGGAACACCTATTTGCCTGAATGGTGGACAAACCTATTACATTACATACTGTAAGCCTGGAAATAATCAGAATCAGTATAGCATTACCTCTATACCTGGAACAATTGCAACAGCTCCAATTGTGGCCCAGGTGGAATGCGACTATGAACTTTCAGTTTCAGGTCCCGAAGTATCTACAATTGAGTGGAATGATATAACATCTGGAACAGGTGCCTACAATGCCTATCTCTCTTGCACTTCAGGCTGTGATGTGACAGAATTTACCCCTGACAAATCGTCTCCTCAATTCATTGAATACCAAGTTTGCGGTATGTTTGAAGGTGGAGGATGCTTGTTTGATACTATTGTGTGTGATACGGTATTAGTTGAGGTTGTATTTCTTCCTGATGTAATAATTGAGCCTACCGAGTTTTGTGAGGATGATGTAAGTTCTGTAATTGCTACATTATCAGATTATCCATCTACCTATTCATATTTTTGGTATTCCGGTCCTAATGCCACTGGGTCTATTGTGGGATCAAATAACTCATTTGTGCCGAGTCAATCCGGTACATATTCTTTAATTTATATTGATAATCAAAGGTCTGGTTGTTCTCGGGATACTGTTGATTTTGAAGTAAATATTTATGAGATTCCGGTATTCGATTTACCTGTTGTTGACCCAATTTGTCCTGGTGATACAGTTTGGTTAACATTACCAGATGAGTACAGCTACGAATTTTCCCCATCGGATGCAGTTTTCGAAAGTTCAGATGACGGAGAGTATTACGTTTTAGTTTCAAACTCTACAACAATTGAAGTAACAGCAACAAATGGAGAATGTATTAGGGTTGAAAGTTTTGACATTACAGTGGAAGGTTGTATGACCTGTCCACCGACTTTATTTGCGTGTCCTGAAGAGGATTTAGATCCCTACTCAAATGTAAGCGAATTTGTTGATGCAGGTGGCTCTGTAAATTTTCCTTGCAATATTTCTATTTTTGGTTTTGATTCTACGGAGGAAAGTGACGGTAATTTTTGTCCTGAAGTCATTATTAGGACATATACTGTTGTTGATGATTGTGGTAATACAGGAGAATGTACTCAATTAATAAATCGCAATGATACTTTAGCACCAGTACTATTATGCCCTGAGGAAAGTACTATCAATTGCAATATTGAGCAGGAACCTCCTTACACCACTTTAAGTCAACTTATCAGTGCTGGTGGGAGCGTCAGTGATAATTGTAGTATTGATGAAACAAGTTTTACCCTATTGTCTGAAACCTCTTTTCCTGAACTCTGCCCAAGCACAGGTACTCGGACCTACCAAGTAGCTGATATATGTGGTAATTCTACGACATGTACTCAAACTTTTATCATCGAACCAGCCCCGGAAGCTACATGGATAGATGCCCCAGAAAGCATCACAATCATTTGCGCCGATGCCCAGACCTTCACAGTGGAAGACCTAAGCTATACCAATGGCGAGACAACAACCTGTGAAATCTCAGGATCAGTTCCAGGCATACTTACCGGCACTTATGACGAATGTGGCGGCGAACAAACCATCACCTGGACCTTTACCGATGAATGTGGAAGAACAATTGAGCATAACCAAACGATAACAATTGAGCCAGCCCCTCAGGCTACATGGATAGATGCACCAGAAAACATTACAATCACTTGCGCCGATGCCCAGACCTTCACAGTAGAAGACCTAAGCTATACGAATGGCGAGACAACAACCTGTGAAATCTCAGGATCAGTCCCAGGAACATTAAGCGGCACCTACGACGAATGCGGCGGCGAACAAACTATCACGTGGACCTTCACCGATGAATGTGGAAGAACAATAGAACACACCCAAACCATCACAATCGAACCAGCACCTCAAGCTGCCTGGATAGACGCCCCAGAAAACATCACAATCACCTGTGCCAATGCCCAGACCTTTACGGTAGAAGACCTAAGCTACACAAACGGTGAAACAGCAACCTGTGAAATCTCAGGATCAGTCCCTGGCGTATTAAGTGGTACCTACGACGAATGCGGCGGCGAACAAACGATTGCATGGACGTTCACAGATGAATGCGGTCGCACCATAGAACACACGCAAACGATAACAATCGAACCAGCTCCAGAAGCAGACTGGATAGACGCCCCAGAAAACATCACCATCACATGCGCCGATGCCCAGACCTTCACAGTAGAAGACCTAAGTTATACTAATGGTGAAACAGCGTCTTGTGAAATCTCCGGCTCAGTTGAAGGTATACTTGCAGGTAGCTATGACGAAT
>SLDF01000042.1 GCA_007125435.1 Saprospiraceae bacterium | reverse complement strand
AGTCAACCCTACGGTGATTGAACAAAATCAAGCAAAGCGACTTATTTTGAAGCCATTTGAAGCCGTAATACCCGCCTGCTGCCATCGACAGGTGGCGGGCAGGGATTTTCTAATGCATAATACGGGTTAAAATCACAATGAAACAAAATGTTGCAATTTTGTGTTCGAGCCGACATAGGAATTATTAAAGGTAGCATAGAATAAAGAGATTAGTAGAAAAGCAGTAGATTATGCATGATATTGAGCCATTTTATTTATGGAGTGAAAAGTATTCAGCATCGGAGGATGAGAGATCACCATTCTACGGCCGCGAGCACAGTGAATTTCAGTTTTCCAACACCATATACAACTATTACATTCATCCTCAATGGGATGAGTTTGGATCGTCCACTTTGTATATCAAATTGATTTATGCAGATTATGAAGATGGGTTTGCTGTCATGGAGCTCATTGGCGAATGGAATGACTGCCTTCATAATGACATTATGTTTTTGAAAGAAAATGTCATCAATCCCCTATTATCTGAGGGCATCAATAAGTTCATGGTAGTATGTGAAAATGTTTTAAACTTTCACGGATCAGATGATTGCTATTATGAGCAATGGTATGAAGATGTAGCAGAAGAAGATGGTTGGATATGCTTTGCCAATCTATTAGAGCACGTAGAAAATGAGATGATTCAAACATGTATTCAGGCCTATATAAATATCATCAACGATATAACCTGGCGTAAACAAAAGCCAGAACTACTCCGTCAATTATTAGAAAATTACCTCGCAGGTAGGAGGATGGAATTAAACTGAGTTGCTATCTTCGCCATATGGAAGGAAAGCATAAATCAGGATTTGTCAATATCATAGGTAAGCCCAATGTGGGGAAGTCAACATTGATGAATGCCCTTGTCGGTGAGCGGATGTCCATCGTCACACATAAACCTCAAACAACAAGGCACCGAATTTTTGGCATATTAAGCGGTGAAGACTTTCAGGTTGTTTTCTCAGATACGCCCGGTATTATCAAAGACCCCAAGTACCGCATGCAAGAACAGATGAACACATTTGTGGAGGGGACTTTTGAGGATGCTGACCTTTTTCTGTTGGTGATCAACCCTGGAGACCCATTGGAGAACCAAGAGGAGATTTTTCAGAAATTTGACAGGTCAAAAGCACCCGTTATCCTTGTCATCAATAAAGCTGATGAATCTGATCAAGAGACACTTACACAGCTTGCTGATGACATGAATAAAGCTTACGCATTCAGTCACACTCTTGTTGTATCTGCTCTTCATCAATTCAATACAGATGCACTCCTAAAGCTAATTCTCGAACTACTGCCTCCAGGTCCTGCTTATTTCCCTAAAGACAATTTGTCCGATAAGTCTGAACGATTTTTTGCATCAGAAATCATTAGAGAAAAAATCTTCTTGCAATACCGCCAGGAGATTCCATATTCTTGCGAGGTTGTTATTGACACATTCGAAGACGAGGAAAATATAATCAAGATGCATGCTACCATATATGTAAGTCGTAAGACCCAGAAAAGCATCATCATTGGACAGGGTGGATCGAAAATCAAATCACTTGGCATCGAAGCCCGAAAAGAATTAGAAAACTTTTTTGAGAAAAAAATCTACCTTGAGCTTTTTGTCAAAGTCAAAGACAACTGGCGCGATGATGAAAAGTCATTAAAGTACTTTGGATACTAACAGGGAATGGTGCCCATAATATTGTAAAAAAGAAAAAAAATATGCTAGAAGCTATATCACCTATAGATGGTAGATACGCAAGCAAAACAAAAGCGCTTGCCAAATACTTTTCAGAACACGCTCTGATCAAATATCGACTAATGGTAGAGATAGAGTATTTTATCTTCCTATCGCAGAAAGGTTTAGAGCCATTACCACCCTTGACAGTAGAGCAAATAGAGGCTCTAAGGTCATTATACAAAAACTTCACTCTTGAAGATGGTCATCAAATAAAAAACATTGAGACGACCACTAATCACGATGTCAAAGCCGTGGAGTACTTTTTGAAAGAAAAGCTTGAGGTATTAGCTCTGGGTGAGGCTAAAGAGTTTATCCATTTTGGATTGACATCTCAAGACGTCAATAATACAGCAGTACCTATATCTATCAAGGATGCCTTACAGCAAGTCATATTACCTGCACTGGAGGGACTAGTGGAGCAAATTGATACCCGATGTAAAGCATGGCTGCATATTCCAATGCTTGCGAGAACACATGGCCAGGCTGCTTCCCCCACGGGCCTAGGCAAAGAAATCTATGTATTTTCTGAGCGCCTGAAGACACAGATTCTCAAGCTCTCCTCATACAGGCATTCCGGTAAGTTTGGTGGTGCTACAGGTAACTTTAATGCCCATTTTGTAGCTTACCCAGATATAGACTGGCCTGCATGGGCGGATGAGTTCTTAGTTGGACATCTGGAACTACAAAGATATCAGACTACTACACAAATAGAGCACTATGACGGTATAGCCGAATTGCTCCAGACGGTCACCAGGATCAACACCATACTCATTGACCTTTGCAGAGATATCTGGACATATATCTCTATGGATTATTTCAAACAAAAAACGGTTGAAGGAGAAATAGGGTCATCTGCTATGCCACACAAAGTCAATCCAATCGACTTTGAAAACGCAGAAGGAAACCTTGGTATTGCTAACGCTATAGCAGACCATTTGGCTTTAAAACTACCTGTTTCCCGTTTACAAAGAGACCTCACTGACAGTACCGTATTAAGAAATATAGGTTTGCCATTTTCATATCAGATGATTGCCATACAGTCCATACTGAAAGGAATGAATAAATTACTGGTCAATGAAGACAAAATCAAAAGCGATCTGGAAAACAACTGGGCTGTAGTCGCAGAAGCCATACAAAACATATTAAGACGAATATCTTATCCTGAGCCTTATGAAGCTTTAAAAGCATTGACCAGAGGCAAGTCTATAGGACAAGAGGAATTCATAACATTCATCAAAGAACTGGATGTTACTGAAGATGTAAAAAATGAACTAAATGCGCTCCACCCGCTTACATATACCGGAAACTCATTAAATATAAAAATTTAATAACTTGGGCAGCGTCAAATTAATATTAGAAAGACCAGTAGGTGTCATAGGTGGTGGAAGCTTCGGCGCTACCATAGCCCATTTATTGTCTTTTAATGTTGACGTATTACTGTACTCGAGGAATGAGGAAACCGTCAGATCCATTAATGAAGAGCATAGGTGGACGGATATAGAATTGTCAGATCGGATAAGAGCCACCAATGACATAGAAGAAATTACTCAGACTTGTCATCTGATTTTTCCCGTGGTGCCTTCCATGAACTTCAGAGCAATGATTATTGATTTTGCGCCTTACCTTAAGCCATTTCATATGCTTATTCATGCCACAAAAGGTTTTGGCCTTCTTGGCATAAGTGATGAGGAATTGTCTACGGCAAGGATGGACAGGTCGAATGTCCGCACCATCAGCGAAATCATTTTAGAAGAAACATGTGTACTGCGCATTGGCTGTCTTTCAGGGCCGAATCTCTCAAAGGAGATCCTCGCCCGACAACCGGCTGCAGCTGTGATCGCCAGTAAGTTTGATGAGGTCTTCCAGGCAGGACAGTCAGCTTTGGACAGTCATCTATTCGCCGTATTTGGCAGCAAAGACATCATAGGTGCAGAATTGGCCGGTGCACTGAAAAACATCATTGCACTCGCTTCTGGGATACTCGGAGGCTTAGATATGGGTAAGAACATCCAAAGTATGCTGATCACCAGAGGACTCAGAGAAATGATCTACCTCGGTAAAGCTATGGGAGCCGACGCCAAGGCTTTCTTAGGTACTGCCGGCATTGGCGACCTCATCGCTACAGCCACGAGTGAGAATAGCCGCAATTATACATTTGGCATGAGAATGGCCAAAGGAGAAACACCTGATGATATTATAAACTCCCAATCAGAGCTCACTGAGGGCGTCAGGACGCTTAAAATTGTACAGCAGCTCTCTAAAAACTATAAACTAAACCTACCTATCATGGGTATTTTGTACAAAGTCATATACGAATCAATGGACATTCAACGGAGTATTGAAATACTCATGAGGTTTCCATATAGCCAGGATGTTGACTTTCTCGATTAAAAAGGCAGAGACTGGAACAAGATTTCAAAATAGCCATCAAAAACGTCAATTCAATAATGGGGAACTGAGCCGCCCCCGACTCAGTGTCGAATGCTCTCTAATTTGAATCCTAAACATAAAATGCTCTGCCAATTTTACAAGAAAAGTAAAGCCGCCTCTAGCTCAGCATCGACTGGCTCTAGTCAAAATCAACTGTAGAATAACTCAGAGTTCTAAATACAATCTAATCAAAGCCACAGCGTGGCGACATCATAATAGAACTGGGTGTAAGCCCAGGGTTTACAATTTTAGCACCAAATGTTTTGGCGCTATTTTTGCACTGCAAGAAGCAAAAATAGTGACAAAACAACTCGACCGAACACCCACTAAACCTGAAAGCTCAATTGGCTCCCTGTCACTAGCTTTTACAGTGGGGCTTCTGTTGGGGATTTTTCGCAAGCTAATTAATAAGGAGCTTTTATCTAAAAAAGACTTGAAAGCTTACAATCTACTTCAAGCCTAAACAGCGGACTGGACAAAGTCCACACAGCGTAAACAGCAAACGGAGGCGATAACCGATCGTTGGCATAAACAGCCGAAGTGAGGCGAATGCCGAACGCAGACGTAAACATAATACATCTAACTAGCAGCTCGTAGCTAAAAACTCTCTTCCGCGTGAGGGTGACTGAGTGGTGCGAAGCAATCGGGTTGACTAAACGTCAAGCCGATAACGAGGGAACTGAGCCGCCTCTGGCTCAGCGTCGACTGCAACAATAATAAAAAACGGAATTAAGTTTAATCTT
>SLDF01000412.1 GCA_007125435.1 Saprospiraceae bacterium | reverse complement strand
TATAATTTATTAGTTGGCGCGTTATACGGACTTCTCATTAGAATACGACGACGCTGAGCCGGGGGCGGCTCAGTTCCATCACTATTTGCTTGACATTAAGTCAACCAAATTGCTTCGCACCATTCAGTCAAGCCGACACATCTGTGCTCCACTAGCCATAGGTATATAGCTCATATCGCTACTATCCCTCACGCAAGCATGGTTGGCTATGAAGATTGAATTCTAAGCAAAGTGGTTTTTTCAAGAATGGGATAAAGCTTGGCAAACGATAGTTCAATTTTATTACTAATATAGATGAGCCTTACTGAGCCATTCACCTAGCAATAGGTATAATAATCCCCTTTTACGGCAGTTTTTCTCGCTATGAAAATCAATGAAAACGATCTATATAAAACTGAACCAATAAATAATACTCAACAAAGAAGACTAACAGAGATTAAGCATTCACTTGAATACATTGCACGGTTTACAAATATATTTGGGGCTTTTTGTATAAATATGGTAACACGATTCTTTGTCTATTTGAGCAACCGTCATACCGCAATGGAGCAATCAGAGGCCAATAAAAAAAGGGAGGCCGGATTTGGCCTCCCATACTATTTCATAAATTAACCTTTGCTCAAGGCCTACTCGATTAATATCATTTTCTTAGTGGCTCTGAACTCGCCAGCTTCCAATTGGTAGTATAGCACCCCATTTGCTGGAAGTTCGCCTTTGGTAATCATAACGTTATTAACACCTTTAGCGAAGTCACCTTCAATTAGCTTGACCATTCTACCAGCCATATCATATATAGTCAAAGTAGCAGACATAGATTCTGGTAATGAGAAACCAATTAGAGTTTCATCACTGAATGGATTAGGCTTATTCTGGTATAGTTCATAAGTAAATTCTCCAACATCTGTAGCCCTTCTAAACTCGATATCCAAAGCCACCTCTATGCCGTTTCTGACAGCAATTGCCTGGGTAAAGACGGAGTTGACATCAATCATTTCACTGAGTTTACCATCGCGATTTGCTGCAAAGCTCAACACGAACAAAGGCTCATCATCAAGATCAATACCATCTACTGATGCCCAAACAGAGGTAATCAAACCTTCATCTAATTTGTGCAGGCCAAAGTTATCAGCAGTAATGCTTATGCCTTTAGCTTCAAAGTCATTGAAAGTCAATCCATCCTCAAATGTCAAGGTATATTGGAAACCTTCTACAATCCCTGAAGTATTGTCTATAAAGAAAGGAATATCGTATTGATTACCTTCTACAATATCAATATCATCAACTATAAATCTAGCTGGGTTTGATCTCGATATCACAGGCTGAAGCATATCCGAATTAGCGACTACTGAATTATTAACATCACCCATTTTGATACCGACAAAATTAATCGGATCATTAGTAATCTCATCATAAGGAATTTGTGCAAAAGAAGACCAATTACCATTGAGTGGATCTCCATCAATAGGTTCATCGTTTTCCTTGTACAAGAACCTCCAACTATCAACTGCAGGGAATGCATCTACTCTACCCAAAATCAAGGCTCTTATCTCAACCAAGTCTGATGCTGTTATACGCTGGTCATTATTCACGTCAGCAGCTAATAGCTTATAAGGTGAATCAAGTGGAGTCATACCAAGTACATGCTGGCTAATGGCCAAAATATCTGAAACAGTAACGCCATTCCTTGGGTTATCCTGACGCTTAGGTTCTAACAACACATCTGATCCTTGCTCTACTTCGACACTGAACCAACCAGCTTCATTTGTGACTGTAGATCCTATTTCAGCAAATTCAACGCCAAATGCATCTTCTGTCAAAACAGTACCTGAAATCTGAGTACTTTCGTCTGGACAGTCAGCATCCATATTATTCTGCACAATTATATAGGTCTGACAGAAGTCCCAATTACCGTATTCATCGCCTACCCACATATTGACCGCTACCTCTCCAAGGTCATCGCAATCAAAAGTAATTGTCGTTGATGATGGCACAGTCTCACCATCTGATCCATCTGCTCTCTCTATTCGATAAATCAAGTCTTCCTGAGCTGTACAATTATCATAAGAGCCTGCATTCCATAGGACGGCTTGTACAGAAACCATAGCTGATGTTGGCATCAAGTCTACAGACAATCCATCATGACAAATTGGAGTCGGTTTTTTACAATCTCTGATTCTAAATGGTACTTCCTCTACCCTCTTGTTTCCGCATCCATCTTCTGCTACAAATTTAATAGTGTGTGCTGGTCCATTATCAGGTGTCCTAGGCCATCTTCTGGCTATAGTCAAACTCTCGCCTCTCGGCAAAACATTTGGGTTCTCACCCGGGAAACTTGCTCTGGTGATAGGTTGTGTCCTGTCACCAAATGGATAAACTTCCCAATCCCATCTGATCTCATCTCCACTGGCACAGTTATCCATAGCAAATGCAATGATCTCAAATACCGGCTCTGGGTCACATACCTCAGTAGTAATACAAAACTCGTAAGGACCGGCTGAAATAAATGGTGGCTCTGTATCTGTCACTTTTATAATTTGTTCCCACATCCATGGGTTCAATACAGTATTTTCCTGACACCAATCTATTACCTTCCACAATCTCACTACCTTCTTACAGCCCGCATCAAAGTCAAAGTCCCACTCATCATATCCTATACCTATTTGAGCGCAGAAATCCTCCCTCTCTAATCTTGGTCTCGATCCCACAATAAGTGCCGGGTTATTCTCTAATGAATCAGGTGTTAAATCTTCTCCACAGAAGTCAACCTCTAAGTCAGCAGGCCAAACAATATCAAATCTTGAAGGGAAAGTTGTATTTGCAGGTCTTAGGTTTAATCTCGCCTGGCCAGTAACACCTGGCTGGAATGGTATTTGGTTTTCATACGGTCCATCAGGGTACTGCGCATAACTGTTAGCTCCAGGTATTTGTCGATATACTCTGAAGAAATTAGCATCAAATGGAAATAGGTTAACAACTGAAATAATCTGAGTGCATCTAGCTGTGTTTCCACCATTATCAGTCACCGTGAAAATTCTTGCAATGGTTCCTCTTCTACATTCGTCTACATTTATGCTATTGACTACTTGAACTTCGATATCACAACCTTGTGCAGTCTGTAAACAATTGTCGTTAGCAATACCGTCAAGTAGGTCTCCATTAATATTCAAATATGGTCCTCTCATAGGATCAGTACCAGGTACTGTTCTCCTATCTGAACCTACAGGAACTATACGTCCAAATAATTCAGCCAACTCTTCGTCATCTTCCCCAAAGTGTAGTCTACAGTCAACTGTCATATCAGGTGGACAGACAACTGTCGGCGGTAATTTATCTTGAACTTCGACATTTACCATACATTCATTGGTATTTCCAGCCTCATCTGTAACCCTAAAGATGACCATACGCTGATCCTCACTAGCATCTATATCATCACAGCAAAAATCAACAAACTCTCTAAAGTCTAAAGCTCTTGCACTATTAACAGGCGTACCAAATTCCGGTATTGCATAGCAAATGCTTGGACGCATTCTCGCGACACTAAATGTCATTTCACCACAAATATCATAACTACCATCATCAAATGCATCTGCAAAAATTCGCACTCTACAATTTCCTCCCAGACTCGCAACTCTGAATTTCTCACAAATAGCAATCGGTGAAATATTGTCCACTAATGTTAATGTCTGCTCTAAAGTTGTAACATTGCCACAAGCATCTTCTGCCTCATAAACAATGGTATGTGACCCTAAAGGTAACCTTAATGCCGGCTGAAGACCTGGTTGTACATCTCTAGGGAATGTAGCGTTATTAACGTTATTAGCGACATTGATAAAGTCACCATTAAAGCCAGGACCACTAACACTTACTCTCACCACTTCAGAGCAATTATCTGCAACTGTAGGCACTGCAAATCGAATATCATAGTCGCACTCATAAAAATTTTGTCGTTCATAAGCCAATGGATTAACAGATAATGTTGGTCCTACCATATCTGCAACTTTGATAATCTGTGTACATTCAGCAACCTGATTATTAGGTAGACACCAATCAATACAGGTCCATGTACGAAGAATTTTTCTAGATGAGCTAGCATCGCCGCAAAGTGGCACATTAATATCATTGTAAGAACACTGAATGTTGCAGCTTTGATTAGCAGGAGCTCCAGTCACGCCAGGTGAAGGATTTTCATTAGAATCTCTTTCCCAGTTACCATCACATGCAAAAGCAGGGTTTTGTATATCATCAAAATTTTCTAAGCCTGCACATATGGTCTCTAAGTTATCTTTAGCGACTTCTATAACTCTTGTTGCTGTGCCTGTATTACCACAAATATCGGTTGCAGTGTACACGATTTCTATGAATCTATCATCACATACATCAACTGAGTTAATATCTCCAACTGTAAATGATAAATCAGCTATACCGCAATTATCAGTTAGATCCGGATCCTGGATACCAAGAGCATTCAGATCATCTAATGTAGATGCAGATAACAAATCATCAATTTCTGTACAGCTAATAACGCACTGCTGAGTAGACCCAACAGGTGTAATCAATGCTGTAAATATAACATTATCAGCAGGTATAAAGTCTATTACTGTGCCAATATCAAATCCATCAATATCATAAGAGACTAAAGTGTATTGGACACCGGCTTCCAAATTAGCCGTGAATCCCGGGTGCGACTCCGCTACAACTTGTGTACCATCGTTCGCACCAGTTTCTACATTATTGCATGGATTATCAGGATCCCATGACCCTTGTACTAATAATCCTACTGAGTTTCCTGTCAGGTAAAAATCAGTGCCATTACCCGGGAAAATACCGGCTGCTGCAGCTATGTCAGCATTGTTGCCCATGTCTATGAAGTACTCTCCTGACTGTGGGACAGTAAAGCTAATAGTAGCATATGATATATCTGAAGTGTTACCAGGTGTTCCTGTACCTGTAATACCATTCAAACAGTTGTTATAATCAAAGCCCTGCATATTCCAATCGCCGCCTTCTACATAATAACCAATCAACTCTTGTCCATCATCTGTACAATCAATATTGACAATCGGAGGCCTTTTATCTTCAACAAGGATAGTACCCCAGCATGCTTCAAGTCCTAATTCGATTGATGCCGGTGTAAATATAAAGTTGCTTATTGTTGCTGTACCAGTACCGCCAATACAGTCAAGAGACTCAACACCCATAAAAAGGATATTGCCCTCTTCTACTTCCTCGTCAATAGCACCGCTAGCTGCTGCTGCACCCACATCAACCAGTACATCAATAACACCTGCCTGATCCAAGATCACCACAAAGAAGTCCCAGTTGGGGTCAACATTTGTCCACTCCCAATCAAAACTGATATTACCATCTTCTGGAATTGTCAAAGTCATTGACGCCTCTGCACCACCGGGACAAAAAGCTCCATCAGGACCTACGATAGTTACTACCTCGTTAGATCCATCAAAATTCACAGTTCCGTTATTCTCTTCCAGAATGGTCCAATTAGACGGTGAAAAAGGCCCAACAAATCCGACAATTGGCTCTGGCTCAACTTGAGAAATCATATACTCTACTTCACCACACTCAGTAAGGACGTTTGTTTCTACACCATTAAGTGTGATGATGAAATCCTCGTCTGTCAGACATCCAAAACTTCCATTAAGCAACATAGATGGCGTCACTACTGCTTCACAATCGGCATTAAGTGAAATATTTAAATTACTTATACATGCCAGACTTGGTGTAGGCTCGCCATCAACTTCTGTAACAACTATGAAGAAATCTTCCTGGCGTACATTGTCGTTACTATCTTCTGCTGTAATAATAACATGGTATTCCCCTTCTCCATCAAAGTCAAAGCAATAGGTATTGGTGCCGTCAAGTGGTTCGATTATGATTCCATCTATTTCTACAATAGGAATAACTTCTCCATCACAATCGTCTGTGGCTGTGACGTAAAAACAAACCTCAGACGATTCTTCGCATTCTCCTATCTCTACATTAATGTTTTGGGATGGATACACAATGACAGGAGCGATTTCATCTTGTGTGCCCAAAACAGATATCGTTGCTGTTCCGTTACTTACATTACCATCTGGGTCAGTATATTCAGCAGTAATTTCGCATTGGTCTATATCAATCCTTACAGGTATATTGAATGTGAAAGTTCCAGTATTTACATCAAAATTATCATGAAAAATAGGCTCTTCGCATAAGGTAAAGTTGGCATTATCAGGATTAATGGGTTCTTCACAGTCATCGATCATGACTATTTCGAAAACCTCCATAATTTCAGCACAATAAGATTGTGTAAACGACAGGTTCTCAGGCATGATTATCTCTGCTGGCTGACTAGGTTCTTCTTCAACTTCGACTTCGATAGACGATGATACGACTTGTCCATCGGGATTTGTGTAAGAGAAAGTCCAAGTGTATGTTCCAGGGACAACTGTGACAACAAACTGCACAAAATCCTCACCGGAGTCTGTAATCTCAAACTCTAAACCATCAAAATCAGGATCTAGATCATCCAACGAAAAGAATCCATCACAAGGGTTTGAAATCAGTAATTCTACAGTAACTTCTAACGCTTCTAAACAAATTGGAACAATGTAAGTCATCAGAGCATCGATTTCCATATCACTTTCAGAGATAGAATAATCTTCGGGACAGGATGGCTCACAAGCTTCAGGAGCATCATATGCATCCTGAAGTATGTCTTCACAATTTATTAAGCTACTAATAGAGGCTGTGACCGTTATACCTAGTTCACCATCAGCGTCTAAATCCTCGATCGTAAATGTCTCTGTTATACCATCACCTTCCTCTATGTCAAACTCTTCACCGTTTATAGTTAAGACCCCACTATTATTAATTGAGTATGTAACTGTGACAGCTAATGAATAAGTGCTTGAAAATGGCTCACACTCTGAAGGGACGACATCAATAATCTCAATCTCACAAACTGCATCACAAATAATTGGGCATGCATCAGGCGCAGTAGTGACCGGCTCTGATGAATCACTGGCAACATCATTATCTGACAAACACAAGCAGCGTGTTATTATAGTAATGCTGTTCTCATTATCATAAACAGGAAGAACGCTCGTCCATGTATCGCCATTATCAGTAGAGTACTGAAGCTCTGAGCCATCAGGACACCCTGCTACTGGAGGAGTAATTGTTCCATTTGTAATTTCACAGTCTATACACTCACTATCCGTTATAGATACATTACCTGGTATTGGTAAGTCTGGCGGACACTCACATGATGGAGGGCATTGCTCTGGAGATGTTGTTACTGGATCTGAACTAGGGCTGAACTCCGTAGCATCAGACTCACATCTACATCTGGTGATTATTGTAATGGATTCATCCTCGTCGTATACCGGAGCGGTTGATGACCAGCTGTTGCCGTTGTCTACTGAGTATTCGAATACTGAGCCTGAAGGGCAAGGTGAACTAGGCTCAAGTATCTGACCTTCGCTAAATACACAATTGTCACAATTGCTGTCCACTATTTCTACATTGACAGGTGGCTGATCTAAGTCCGGACATTCACAAACTGGAGGGCAAAAACCCGGATTAGTAGTAATTGGATCCGACTCTGGACTCACCTCAGAATCGTCAGTGATGCACTGACATCGTGTTATGATTGTAATAGGATCACTAAAATCATATACAGGTACTGAACCTGTCCAAGTGATTCCATCATCGACTGAATATTGGATATTTGAGCCTTCCGGGCATGGATCAACAGGTGCTATGATTTCACCTCCAGTGATAACACAGTCGTCACAGACACTATCATCGATGGTAACATTATCAGGCGATTCTGTTAATTCCGGACAAGACTGAGAAGGCAAAAAACCAATATCCAAAGTATGGTCTGTATGACCTTCAGCACCTGTAGTATATAATATGGTCGGTAATCCTTGAAGCATTTCTGCATCACTATCCCTCACTTCAGATAGGTTACCACTATCAGCATTAGCTATTGTAAGCTCAAGACCCTCCAATGGGGACTGACCTAATGGAACTCTTATTTCATAAGCAGTAAATGGCTGAATACCATTTGCACCATTTTGATTCACATTATCTAAATTGAAGTAATAGTGTCCACCATTCGAGGTTGTGGTTTCTCCGACTTTGGTATCGTTAAGGTAGAGTTCTAATACAATTCCGTCTATCCCCTGCTCATCAGCATCCTGTATCCCATTTTCATTTATATCTAACCATACCCTATTACCAATCTCTAATTGCGCCACTTGCTGAGCTACATCCATAGCACCAAGACCATTAGCCTTACCTAGTAAACCTACATTACCAACTCCTGCATATAATTGATAGTTTTGGTTGGTGCTACCTTCTTCTGTACTTAACCATCGTAAACCTCCAGAGTTAATTGCAATAGGGTCCATTACAGTAGAAACTACCTCTCTTGTACCCGGTACAAGCAATAAAGCACCCTGAGCTGTTTCGTGGTGGTTATCAAAGTTGTCATTGAAGAAAAACTCACCACCATCGGGACCTTGATTATTATTTTGCTGCGCGGTTCTGTCACTTGCATTTTCAATTCTGTAAGAGCAAGGCTGCTCTTCGTCTATGAATACTTTTAGTATATCCCCTCCAGTTGATGTAAAATACCAACCATTTTCATTGTTTCCACTACTTGGTTCTACGAGGTCAACATTACCACCTCCACCTTGATGGCCCATTCTATCCATGAATGCCAAAATGATTGAACCATCATCAGCAAAGTCGATATCAGATAATATCGGCTGCTCATAAACCAGTCTGTCTAAGTTACCTGTGCAAACAGTTTGGAAAATATTAGTCCATGGTTTCCACCTTGAAGTCTGACCACATCCTCCTAAGGTGTATGAAGTACCTTTTCTATAATTCAATGGAAAATCTACGAGTAGGTCAGATGCCCACTCAGGTGATGATTCCGCAGCATCTTCTAGCACTGTTACCTGTGCGTAAAGGTCGGTATTGCCATTGATTACATTTACACCTCCGTCTTCACCTGAGCAAACGGTTCCGACGTAAAGGTCTCCTCTGTAAAATCTCAAACCAAATGGTCTGAGCAAGCCATTGTTACAGCTAATTTCAGGAATAGAATATTCGTCTACATTTACAATTGAAGTGGGGTTGTAGGGGTTGTTTAACTCTAATCTTAGGATTTTTCTTGTGTATAGGTTGGTTACAAATAGGTATCTTCCATCATCACTGATGACCAGGTCACCCAAACCAACTTTACCTATTTGGTCAAATGCAGCAGGGTCATAACTCTCCTCGGACTTTAATGGTGACAACCCTCTCTCCTCATTTGTTCCCACAACTCCAAGTCCCGCCGGAAAACCACTATTGCTATCGATATCACCCAAATATTCAATTTCCTCGGTATTCATCGGTCCATTCTCAACTGAAAAGGATGTCCCATTTCCATATTCTATCATCCCCTTTGATTGGTCATATCTCGTGTACCAACCGTTTGCATCTAGGTCATAAAAATTAGTTACAGTTCCAAAAGTGCCATCAGCATTGTAATCTATCATGTAAATACCGCCCGTACCCAATTGACCTAAACCAACATGTCTTTTCAAAAATGCAGAGGTGAAAACTTTTTGTGCTTGTCTACTGAATGCTACACCATACACACTTCCCAGTACTTGGCCGTCAAGTTTGTCAGTTGGCATCTGAGTACCTGAATTCGTGTAGGGAAATGTCACAAACCACTCGGATGTACCAGAATTACCACCCGCTAATGGATCTCCATTGACATAGCAAGGGATAAATATAGCCGGCAAATCTGTATCTCTTAATTCGCCTGGTGTATAAATAGCAAAATCAATATTGTCTGAACCGCCCTCTATAAATTGAACTGAGGAGCCATATTGTTCTCCATTGTAGGATGAAAATTCTGCTTTGGAGGACAACGCACATAGTTCTTCCAATTCATCCGGAATCACAAACTCAATTCTCACGGGAGTACCTACACTGACAGAACCCGTAGATGAGCCCTGTGTGCCATCAAATGTGCTTCCGTCTGACGGGATAGCATAGTCTCCATCCTCATCTGTGGTGTATGATGCAATGATGTTATTGTTCGAGTTGTAGGCATTTACTATGATGCCCTTGACTCCAGGTTCTTCTAAAGTAGATGTCTGATTTCTCTGGCCATCTCCATTAAAGTCTCTAAAAACGTTTCCTGAGATCTGAGCAAACAAATCTGCTGAGACCATAAAACATATGGCAAAAGCAAGGATTGTCAGTAAGTTGTTTTTAAGAAATGTAAAATTGGTCATAGTTCTTGGGTTAATATGCTATAAACAAAAATAGAAGCCTCACCTAAAACCGAATGTATCGTTTAGTGAGCCCTCAGATTAAAAAATAAATATGTATAAGCTATTGAGTTACTGTAAATAACTTAAGCTTAGGTTTAATAGGTTGTTCGTGTGAGAATCGCAACACAAATATACATAGATATATGCTAAAGAACCTAATATGTCTAAACTGTTTTACTCTTTTTTACAATTCTTCTTTAATCACTCCATTAAAATTCAGAAAAGTAAATTATATATAATAGTTATTGGCTATATATAGCTGACTAATAATATGCTAATTGTAAAACTTGATTTAGATATAAATCGTGTATTCACACTGTAATGAGCTGTGGAAAAACTAATCATTAAATCAATCATTACTGCCTCAAAAACTTACAATCAGATATCGACATTCGACCAGTCTCACCTAGGAAATATAATATCACTAAGCAACCATGAAGTGAGCAAGCGTATAATATAAAATGCCTTGATATAGCATGGTATTAGTCAAATAGCTATTGACCGTAACATATAAGTTGAATATTATGAGGTGAAACCACTTTATCAGACCTTTTTATAATCAATTCTATTTGCTTTTATCTATTTTTACAGACGTGTAAGAAATATGTAGTCACGATGTACTGCATATTGTAAAAAAAGAACGCTGGGATTGTCTCAAAATGTCGTTTTGACTACAGTCTTGCATCAGCGCTGCGAAGTGGGGCACGAGCGAACAGCGAGTGAGTCCACAGGACCGAGCGAACAGCGAGCCCCGAAGCATAGCGACCCGACGACGATAGGAGGAGGGTGATGCCCAAATCAACAAATCGAGAACAAACTACTGATAAAATAGTGAATATACATTATAATAAAAAACAATATATGAAAAGTAAACTTTCGCATATAGACCAAAAAGGTGAGGTCCACATGGTAGATGTGGGTATGAAGGAAAGTACACAGCGCTCTGCAACTGCCTGTTCTACTATATATTTGCCCGAGGCTGTTGTCAACGAGTTTAAGGATAACGACATACACACCAAGAAAGGGTCAGTGTTCCAGACCGCGAAATTGGCAGGCATAATGGGCGCTAAACAAACATCTAATCTCATACCGCTCTGCCATCCACTACCTATATCAAAGTGTGATATACAAATCGAAAAGCGAGACAATAATCACCTGGACATTATATGCACAGTTAATGTCACCGGGAAAACTGGAGTAGAGATGGAAGCGCTTACAGGCGCATCGATAGCTGCACTGACATTTTATGATATGTGTAAAGCGTTGTCACATGATATTAAAATCATCAATACACGACTTATAAAGAAGACTGGTGGAAAAAGTGACTTTGAGAGAGATCGTAATCAATAACCCAGAATGGAATCCATCATATAGTCTTCACAATATGTTTATCCATTGCAATCTGGATCCGCAGTAATGAAAGCAACAGAGCAAAACCATACAAGAACCATTAAAGCTTTGATTCTCTGTGGTGGACGGAGTGAAAGAATGGGCATGGATAAGTACAAAGTAGTTTACACCGGCAAACGGAGCCACCTCAGCCGTACCGTTTCATTGCTTGATCAATTGCAAATAGCGACCTTCTTGTCTTGTCAAAAAGACCAATCTGATATACAAAGTAATTGTCCGGTAATCGTGGATGAAGTCAATGATCAGGGGCCACTTTCAGGCATCATTTCAGCATTTAATACATATGAGCAGCCCTGGCTTGTCATACCCTGTGACATGCCTTTTATTACTGAAAAATGTGTGGCCTATTTATTGAATGCACGCAAAGTGCATGCTGACGTAAACCTCTTTCAAAATAGTGAAAGGCTGCACCCCATGCCGGCTATTTGGGAACCGTCCGGGTTGCAAAAAGCTCGCTTGGCTTTTGATTCAGGTGAAAGAAGTCTCATGAAAGTCATACATGCTCTGTCAATTAATGCCGTAGAACCTATCAATTCGAATTGGCTGATAAATGTGAATACCGCTGAAGAATTATCGAATGCACAGTTACTTATCAAAAATGGGGAAGATTATGGGTGAGCTGCCACCCAAACCTCACCGTCTGAAAAGATTTCTTTTTTCCATATTGGAACTGTCTCTTTAAGTGTATTTATGGCATACATACAAGCTTCAAAAGCAGCCTTTCTGTGCGCTGCTGACACGGCTATGATGACGGCCACCTCTCCTATGTCCAAGCTGCCCACTCTATGATGAATAGCAACTTTATGGATAGGCCATTGACCGCATACCTTATCGGCGATCTTATGCATTTCTTTTAGCGCCATGCTTTCTCGTGATTCAAACTCAAGCCTTACGACTTCTCTACCTTCTGTATGATTCCTAACAGTACCTATGAATAAAACTACACCACCGGCCTCTGGTAAACAGACAAATTCGCGGCATTCTGCTTCATCTAATGCAATTGATCTTATATGTATATCCTTATTTGATCTTACTTCCATACTGCGATTTTTATCCTCCACTGACTGGCGGAATTAAAATGATCTCATCTTGGTCAGTGACGATGGTATCATCATTGACATATTCATCATTGACACCAATAGCGAGTGATGCTAATGATTTCAGACGAGGATATTTATCGTATAAATGAAGCCTAATATCCCCAACAGTCACTATATCTGCTTCTAATGTCAGTGGCATTTTCCTCTCATTCACAATATCACGAGCTATACCGTAGCTATACAAATTAACAGTTACCATAAATTCAACTTTTATAAGGGCCATTCCTTATTTCAAAGATTCTTAGTCAATAGTGGCCACTCATCGTATCCACATTATCCAATGTCTCATGGGTGATAGTAGTTCAATATTTACCATTCTAAAACCGTCTCTATGCCACATTTTTTAGCACATGACGGTCTCAAGCTTATATAGAATGTAAAAATAACTATTTTTGCGCCTCAATAAAATGAAAAGAGATGCATCAATATATCAATGAATTTGCAGGCTTCGAGAACAAAGAGGTAACCGTCAAAGGCTGGGTCGCCAATATCAGGGTAAGTAAGACCAATGTTTTTATCGTATTCAGAGACGGCACAGGCTTTGCCCAATGCGTAGTATCAGAAGATATTATTGGTAATGAGGACTTTGAGTCTGCTAAAAAACTGACACAAGAAAGCGCTATCAGCCTAAAAGGCAATGTCGTACGTGATGAGCGACAAATCGGAGGATACGAGCTGCAAGTGCACCAACTTGATATCATTCATCTCTCTACAGAATATCCTATCACACCCAAGGAGCACGGTGTGAAGTTTTTGTCTGACAATCGACATCTCTGGCTGCGATCCACAAGACAATGGGCCATTATGCGCATTAGAAACCAAGTCATCATGGGTATACATCATTATTTTCAGAATAATGGCTTCGTGCAGATGGATTCACCAATTTTTACAGGTAATGCAGCAGAAGGCACCACTGACTTATTTGAGACCGATTTCTTTGGCAACCCTGCTTTTCTGGCGCAGACCGGACAGCTGTATGGGGAAGCAATGGCTATGGCTCAAGGCCGAATCTACACTTTCGGACCAACCTTCAGAGCAGAGAAGTCAGACACACCACGCCACCTCGCCGAGTTTTGGATGATAGAGCCAGAAATGGCCTTTTTTGATAATGAAATGAACATGGATTTGATAGAAGACTTCATCAGATCCCTCATTAATCACATCCTGAACAACTGCAAGCACGAGCTCAATTTGCTTGAAAGAGATACGACGAAGCTAGAGTCTGTCAATCAAACTTTCCCTCGTGTAACTTATGATGAGGCCGCTCTTATCCTCAGGGGAGAGAAAGAAGTCAATGGCAAAAACGCTATAACTGTCCAGCAAGAAGACCTGAAAAAGGCAGAAGAAACCATAGCGGCCCACCTCAAAGACATAGAAGAAAGAGAGCAAAAAATAAAATCAGGCGTCAAAAAAGGAGAGCGTCGCTTTCACGAAGGTAAAATCTTGCAACTACGCAAGGAAATCACCGATCTGGAAGAACAAGTCAGAAACATTCCCAAATGGATTGAATCCGCCAAAAACTTCGAATACGGGAACGACTTCGGCAACTCTGATGAGACCGTACTTACCAGAGTCTTTGATGCGCCCGTCATGGTATACAACTGGCCCACAAAGATCAAAGCCTTCTATATGAAAGAGCATCCTGAAAACCCAGAAATTGTCAAATGTGTGGACCTCCTGGCGCCCGATGGCTATGGCGAAATCATCGGCGGGTCAGAAAGAGAGAACAACTACGACACCCTACTTAGAAAAATCGAGGAACACCAGCTACCGACGGAGGCATTTGACTGGTATCTTGACCTGAGAAAATTCGGCTCTGTCCCCCACTCCGGTTTCGGTCTTGGTCTCGAGCGTATGGTCAGATGGGTATGCGGCCTCCACCATCTCAGAGAGACCATTCCTTTTCCGAGAAGGTACGGTAGACTCACACCATGATGATCAATAATTCAGGTCAAACACGTCATTAATGATAGTAGTGACATTTCCAAGCAAGACCAGGCATGTTTAGTACCTAAACCTCAACTTGGACTCAGGAGTAGATAGAGGGCACGACCAAGTCCACGAAAAAATATCTTATTCGGAAAGCTTTATGAATGAGCTTGCCACTGTTCTGCTTTGGGCTATCATCTGTACGTGGTATAATCCATCAGGTAAGGAATTGACATCTATCTGAGCCATGCTATCGTAGGTATATACGCTCTGGTGGTAGACCTGACGACCAAACCTGTCGATAATCATGATGTCTACAATCTGGTCATTAAGGTCAGGCCATTGAAGTGAAAGCATGCCTGAAGTGGGATTTGGAAATATCTTTAGCTCACTGTAATCATCCGTCTGAAGACTCTCGCCGGTGCTGGTTGAGAAGTCGTCATAGTCTTCTACAACTCTAAACAAAAATGCATTAGTCTGGCGCATAGGTGCATTTCTTCTGAATATATGCGCTCTGTTCATACTATTGAATGGTAAAGGTAGTGTCTGGTCAAAGCCAATAGTAAAATGAACAAAAATAAACTCATCGGCGTACATGGTGCTGCCATTGAGATTTAGTTCAAATAATACAATATTGTCATCTTCAAAACTAATATTAACATCCTGGCTGCTGTTGATAAACCTAAATGTCCTAAGGTCAAATGCGCTGGACAATGTATCTACGACCAATACCTTACTAACACCTTCCCCGGGCCCCGGAACAGTAATAACAAAGTCCATAACTGTCTGATATTGAATATCTTTATCCTCACCAAAACCATCTACAAAGGCCCACTTTGCCCATGCACTTGGTGTAGACTTAGCCTCTAATGGTATACGAATACGGTCGATAGCATTAGTAGGAGACTTGCCTGGAAATTGGTTCATAAAGCCTAGACTCGGGTTGCCAGATTGCAGACAGTTTTCAACCGAAGCACTAATGATACCCTGTATTGGAAAACCGACTACCTGTCTGGTCAGCATAGTGAATGTAGAGGCAGAAGCATCAAGTTCGACACGGTAAAACTCACCAACATTTAGTTGTATATCATCAGTAATAATAAGTTCGTCATTTTCTAAAACATTGACCGTGAGTGGAGCAGACATAATTGAATTACCTACATTGGTAGTAGTCATCACCGGTCTACCACCTTGACATTCGGCTCTTACTTCAAGGTTAGCACCTGACCAGCCTGGCAAAGGAGGTAGGCATAATGGATCAGGGGTTCCCCTTGTCTCTATGCTGAAAGAACGGCCTTCGAATGAGCTTTCGCATGGCGTCTCTACTATGATATGGAATCTCTTGACTTCATTTGGTCGCAACACACCTGTGTTGACTACGATTTCACCGTTGTCATTAATCTGGTGGGTATGCGATACTTCGCTAATCTCTATTCGCGGGTCTAAAGTGACAGTAACCTGACCTGACATAATATTCTGTGTGCCGGCATTTCTATAGTAAATAATAACTTTTTCTTCTTCACATGGTCTAAGTTGGCCGACAGAGGATTTGACTTGTAAAGTACCACAATCAAATTCAGGCGTCAAAAACAGCTCAACTGTTCGTGGATTAGTGAGTGAGTTGATGGTCACTTCCAATGTCTCGTCACAAGGTGACCAAAATGGAGCCGGAGGTACAGCACTAACACTATATTCACCTTCTACTCCTATCACTTCAAAAAAGCCATCTTTGTCTGTTTTGAAGATTTTGCGACCTTCAGGTCCATTCACTTCTACCATGACATCAGCAAAGCCGGGGTCGACAATATTGCGGCAATCCCTATCAAGATCTTGAAATACCCTTCCCTTTATGACTGCACAATATTTATCCTTTACAATATTGCCCACCACAGGTATAATTGCGTCATCACTACCTATGACTTCAAT
>SLDF01000067.1 GCA_007125435.1 Saprospiraceae bacterium | reverse complement strand
ATAACAAAGGAAGAAAAACAGATACCCCGCAACCAAGAATCAAGATAAAAGATAAAAGGAACATTTTAAAAGAGCCAAGGCAAAAGAAGAGATAAAAAGAGTCAAATGTCGAAAAGTCTGAAAGTCCAAGGTCTGAAGGTCGAAAGTCCCCTTTTGGTATAAAAGTTAATTGTCTAATGTGGCTTACGGAGATAAAAGATAAAAATCATTTTTAAGTGATGTATTTGCATAAATTCGAGATCAAAGATAATTCCAAACCTCAGAGAGGCGACATATTAGTAGCGCAGGGCGTCAGCTCTGGGTTATGTGGATTATTACCAAATGATTTGGCGCTATTTTTGTGCTGAAAAAAGCAAAAATCGTGACAAAACAACTCGACCGAACCTACCAATAAAAATTGAAAGCTAGCAGTTATCTTCAAGCATAAACAGCGGAGAGCACGGAGTGCTCGTAGCGTAAACAGCAAACGGAGGCGATAGCCGACCGTTTGCCTAAACAGCGAAGCGTAAACAACCCGCAACCGACAACCGACAACTGAAAACTGAAAACCGGTTTCAGCGTGAGGGATAGCAGCGATATGAGTGGCTGACTCATGGTTTGCAGGAATAGATGTATGGGGGCGACCGGAGGAAGCCAACAGACATCTTATGACTGCCCATGAGACAGTCAGGAATACAAGCGGATAGCCCGACCCCGCACGATAGTAAGGGGGCACGCCCAAAATAACCGCTATAGTCCCATCAACAGCATATTCGGATTTTCAAGCTTCTCTTTGACTCGGACGAGGAATGTCACCGATGAACTGCCGTCGATCACGCGGTGGTCATAACTGAGTGCAATGTACATCATAGGTCTGATTTTGACTTCTCCATCGATAGCCATAGGTCTTTGCTGGATATTGTGCATGCCGAGTATTGCGGATTGTGGTTCGTTGATGATCGGTGTGCTCATCATAGAGCCAAATACGCCGCCATTGGTAATGGTGAATGTGCCACCTGACATTTCTTCGAGTGTCAGTTTGCCTTCGCGCGCTTTTTCGGCTAATTCTTTGATTTTCAATTCTATTTCGTGGAAACCAAGATACTCTACATTCTGCACCGGTGGCACGACAAGGCCATTGGGTGTAGAGATGGCGATTGAAATATCGGCATAATCGTGGTAGATTAAATCATCACCATCGATCATGGCATTGACCTCAGGCATCTCTATCAATGTCTGTGCACAGGCTTTAGCAAAGAGTGACATAAAGCCCAATTTGACGCCGTACTTCTCTACAAACTTCTCCTGTACTTGTTTACGCAGTGCCATTACAGCGGTGAGGTCGACCTCGTTGAATGTTGTCAGCATTGCCGTTTCGTTTTTTGCGGACACCAGCCTTCGGGCGATGGTGCGACGCATACGGCTCATTTTCTTGCGCTCAGTATCTCGACTGAAGGCAGAACTGCCAGAAGATGATTTTGTATCTTTTGATTTATCCTTAGATGCGCTTGATTTTTCCTGCTTTTGCGCTTTCTCAGCATCTTCTTTGGTGATACGGCCATCTCTTCCGGTGCCTTTTACGTTTTTAGGATCGATACCTTTTTCTTTCAATATCTTGGCTGCGGCAGGAGAAGGGTGACCGGCAGCATAGCTATCTTCGCTTTCGTCTGAGGAGTCAGAGGAAGATGCACTTTTATTTTGTTTTGACGCTTGAGTATCATCAGACGAAGAGGACTCGGAAGATATATCATCACCACCTGTATCATCAGAGTCGCCTTCGTCAGGCTTCTCGACGCTGGTGTCGATCTTAGCGACGACAGCACCAATCTCCAGGTCATCATCCTCAGCTGCTACATGAATAAGCTTCCCTGAAGCCTCAGAAGGAAACTCAAGTGTAGCTTTATCGGATTCAAACTCACAGATAGGCTCGTCCATATTGACATAGTCGCCATCGGCTTTTAACCACTGGGCCAATGTCACTTCAGTTACAGATTCACCGATTGTTGGTACTTTAAGTTCTATGATGCTCATATCTTGTTTTTATTATAGCTCGCAAATTTAGTGAAATTAAGCTTAAGCAAAGATAAGACCCGCTTAAAATAATTAGAAAATTACCTGTGCCGGAATACTAAAATGCAGCTTTATCGGTACCAGGCTGTATTCGAAAAAGTAAAAGCAAATGCGCCATTCAAATCCAATAAAAATAGGTACTTACTACAAGTATAAAACCTATTGTTGGTAGCAATCCGGCTCTTAAGAAGTCTTTCGACGAATAACCACCTGAAATCATTATAAAAGCATTAACTTGATGGGTAGGTAGAATGAAAGAATTCGCTGCGCAAATTGCTGTCATCAAAAGCAAGGACGAGGTGTCAACATTGAGAAGATCAGCAAGAGAAATAACCATCGGACCCAATACCACAATCATCCCAATATTGGTCATGACGAGTGAGAATAAGGTGGCTATGGTGCAGATGATGACGAAAACAATAAAGAGATGAAGATCTGAAATACTTTCAAATAGATAGTGAGCTAAATAGTCTGCTGATCCTGATTTTTGCATGGCTATACCCATCGGTATAAGTCCTGCAATAATAAATACAACACGCCATTCAATCGCTTCATAGATGTCGTCCAGGCTCAAAACTCTTAATAGTACCATGGCTATGGCGGCAGAAAAGAATGCTATAGTTACAGACACGCCTGCTACGATCATTACAATAGATAGAACAATACATCCCCCAACCCAAATAGCTGCATATGGCTTAGGTTGATTTTCATTGGCGCCATACAGTTGACTTTCTGGAAGTGTGACACTATGGTCAGCAGCCTTATCGGCTGTATCGGGAAGAAGGTGACGGCCAAGTAAGGCATAGATTGCGATAATCATGACCAGGAGTAATAGCCCTACAGGAGTCGATTCAAAGAAATGAAATTTTTCCAACCCTTGTACCCGGAGCAAATCGCCGGCTATGACTATAGGCGTTGTACCCACCGTAGTCAACGTACCGCCCACGATAATAGCAAATCCTATGGGCATGATCAAGCGAGATGGGTCAAAGCCTCTTGCCATAGCGGCCTGTCTGATACTTGGAAATGTCAATATAGCAGATCCGATATTTTGCACAATACCGGCCAGAAATCCGGCCGACACTGAAAACAATAGTCTAAGCCGACTGGAGCTTTCCTTGCTTTGGCTCAGGATCAAACGCGTGTACATACTGCTCAGCCCAGACTTGTAAAAACCGGATGCAATGATCATCAAAGCGATCATAATAATTACGGCATTACTGGAAAAACCGCTAAAGACCTCGCCCGGTGTCAATACACCCGACCAGCCCAGTGACATGGCAGAGAGTAGAGCCAGTAGATCCAGACGTATTTTATCACTAACAATAAGGCCAATAGTCAGCGTAAGAATAATGAGCACTATGATCATATCCGTTTCCATCAAGCGAAGGTTGATTAGTAAGTGTTGTTTCACGACATATACGTCATAAGCCGCGATAAATATCTCTATAGTTAAAGCATGAGTTGAGATTCATTGACCTCTATTAGCCTGGAGCATAAGCCCTAAAGCAGTCAAAGATAATCTTTTTTAGAAGTTTTCAGTGTCAGTGCATATATGGTGATGAATGTATTTACATTTTCTTGTTTTGGGCATCACCCTCCTCCTGTCGTCGTTCGGGTCGCTATGTTTCGGGGCTCGCTATTCGCTCGGCCTCGATTTCGCTAAGGCTACATCGAGTCTGGCTTCGCATTCGCTTCGCCACCCACTCCACAGCGCTGATGCAAGACTGTATTAAAAGCGATATTTTAAAACCTTCCTTTGAATAGGAAAAGAAAAATGTGAAAAGATAGAAAAAAGACCGATATTTATAGATGTTTTATTTCGGTTGAGATCTTGACTTGTAAGCTTACCAGTTGTGAACAGGTAATTAATTCATGTCTCTAACGGACTAAAGCCTGGTAGATCTGCTTTGACAGAAAACATCATCTAACTACATACTTATGATAAGATTAGCAATAGGTCTTTGCTTGGCCTCTATTTTGATTCTAGCTTGCAAAAGCAAATCAGATAAATCTGGGGAGCTGGATTTTGAACAGGATTTTGAACAGTTATCCAAGTACTTTTCTGCTGCACCTACAGGGGTTGTTTCAGCAAATCAAACCCTCAATTTTGTATTGACCACACCTTTGGAGTCTGAGCCTACGGAGGCGCAGCTACAAAGGCTCATCAATATAATACCAACAGTAAATGGCTCGACAGAGGTAAGACATAAATCAGTGATTGTCTTTACACCTGACAAACCATTTAGACCCAATCAGAAGTATAGAGTTCAAATAGATTTAAATCAATTGGGTGACCCAAATCTAGAAGGGGAAGTAGATTACAACATCGCCACACTGCCACAAGAATGGAGTATAGATCTCTCGGGTTTTTTCATTTATGATGCAAAGGACATGAGTTACGTCCTCGAGATAAAGACTGCTGATGGAGTAAGGCCAAATGATTTGCTGAAATGCTTTGATAGCAATGCTTCTACTATAAACATTGAATCACTTAGTGACAAAGCATTTAAAATCGAATTTAGATTCTTAGACAATGATGCTTCGTTACCATATATTTCATATGATGGCAAGCCAATCTATATAGAAGATAAAGGAAAAATAGCTTTACCAGAGCTAGACAATTCTATTTTTGATATCGTACTGTCAAGATATGATGCTGATAGTAAGTCTCTGCATTTGGACTTCTCCCAAATCATTGATCAACAGCAAGATTTAATTGGGCTGGTGAAGTTGAATGATAAGGATATCAATTATAGGGTTGATCGCAATCGATTGACGATTATGTTAAGTCAAGAGTTTAATGAATCAAAAGGGAAGTTTCTTGTTAGCGGTGGTATAAGGTCTAGTACGGGTCAAAAGTTTGGCAGAGACTTTTCATATGAGGTTGATTTATCAGTAAGGTTGCCGGCTATGGCCTTCTTGGATGGCGGTCATTACCTGCCATCCAGCTCGGACTTTAAAGTTCCAATCAAGACGCGTGAACTAAGATCAATAAAGCTATCCATTGTAGAGGTGTTACCTGATCAGGTTCCCTCTTTATTGATATGGAATGAAATTGACTACATAGACCACTACACTCTACGTCGCCACGGCAAATTGATATACAATGAAAAGATAGATTTAAAAGGTGGAGAACCGGGTACAGATGGTTGGTCAGTGTATGCTATTGACTTAAGCCAACAAGTCAAAAGGAACCCGGGAAGCATTTATTATATAAGTGCTGATTTTGGGCCAACTGACACACGTATGGCTTGCTCGGAGAGTCTGAAAAACATAGATTATAAATATAAGATTCCAGACGCATCTTTTTATACTGACAAACGCGCCTATTTTTATTCTTACCATTACTACAGTGACTATAGCTATACCAGACGAGATGACCCTTGCCACATTAGTTTTTACCAACAAAACAGATCAATTGACCGAACATTTATTTGTACAGATTTTTCAATCATCACTAAGCAGGCCGGACCAAACTATCACGTGGCAGTTTCTGACTTAATGGATCTTTCGCCTACAAGACAAGCAAAGATTACTATGTATGACCTCCAGGGTGGTTTTTGTGCAGAAGGTCTGACAGATGCAGAAGGCTTATGTAAATTGGAAGCTCATGGAGGCTGCATGCCTCATGTCATACGTGTCGAAAAAGGAAAACAAGTTACATACATGGGTCTGGGCTATGAAGCTACTAACAGCTTAACGGATTTTAATGTATCCGGAAACCGTTCTCAGACAGACCTGGGTTACTTTGTTTATTCAGAAAGAGCTGTGTATCGACCGGGAGATGATATTCACTTTAACCTGATGGTCAATTCTAAAATCAAACTATTGCCCAAGGGGCTTCCTGTTGTCATGAGGCTTTTTGATAGTAACAATTCGTTGATTGAAGAGGCCAAGCAAAATATTGATCTGGATAGACAGCAAATCTATACATTTAAAACATCGACATCCCATGACGCTTTGACTGGTAGATACACTTGTGAGTTTGCAGTTGGAACTGAAACCATCAGAAAGTCCATACTGGTAGAGACCATACGACCCAATTCAACGACTGTACGCATAAAACCAGATCATTTTCAAAATGGGCGAATAGAGCATCATCAATTTTTAGGGCAGTTAACGGCGCAATATCTAACCGGCTTTAAGCTGGCTCGGTCTAATGTAACCGGCAAAGGACACTTCAGACCATTGATAGAACCATTTGAAAAATTTAAAGACTTTACTTTTGGTGTTGCCAAAGAAGAGTATCCTTCATACAAATTGTTTGAAATAGTGACGGATGACAATGGGGAAGCCTCTTTCTCATCGACGTTTGACTTTAAACCTTTCAATACACCGATAAACATAAGCGTAGATATAGAAACCAGTCTGCCGGGCGGAGGCATGAACAAAGAAGGTCAATCGTTTAAGATTTATCCATTTGAAAGCTATGTAGGTGTCAAAAATATTGGAGGTAATGGATGGGGTGGTAATTATTTTACCAGTGATAAAATAACCATCAATACCGTCAATGTCAATCGATCCGGTAATCTGCTCAATGATAATAATACCATAGAATATACCATTTACAAGCACAGAGACTATTGGTGGGTAGACAAATACAACATTCATCAAGTCAGTTATTATAGAAGATTTAATAACTGGAATAAGGTTTTAGATGGCCAAAAGGCAATTAATGGGAGACAAGATATTGAGTTTTTAGCAGGGTCTCTTGAAAAAGGAACCTATAAAATTGAAGTCAAAGATCAGCGCTCAGGTCAAATGTCACTGTTGTTTTTCGTGGTATATGAAAGTGGTCGACCCATTCCGGGACAAGGGCCTGACATTTTAGCATTTGAAATGGATACTGATGAATGCACAGCAGGTGACAATGTTCAAATAAAGCTTCCAGGAATTCAAGGGGCAAAAGCTTTGATCAGCGTCGAAAGGGGTGAAGAAGTATTAAAACAATTTTGGGGAGCCCTATCTGATGCTGAGCAAGTAGTTGATCTTAATATTCCGGAGGACTGGGCGCCTAATGTCTATATACATCTTACTATCATCCAGCCTTACATGCAATCAAATAATGATTTACCGCTTAGGCTCTACGGTGTGCAAGGGTTAAAGGTAAATCCCAGGAGCAGAAATATCGAACCTGTAATAAAGACTTCTAGACAGTTTGAGTCTAATAGGACTTATGACCTCCAGGTCAGTGAGGCGAATAATAAGCAAATGTATTATACTGTTTCCATTGTAGATGAAGGACTACTAAACATAACGGGGTATAAAACGCCTGATCCGGTAAATCATTTTGGAGGTATATTTCCATTACTTGTCAGGACCTGGGACATCTATAAATATTTAATGCGCTTTTTCAAAGTAAAGTTAGCAGGTGTCTTGTCTATTGGTGGAGATGACACATACAACCCCGACGCCATTCCTGAAATCAGTCGGTTTAAGCCCATGAGCATGCACTTAGGCCCATACAAGTTAGCCGCCGGCGAAACAAAAACGCATAAAATTGACATTCCCAATTATATAGGAAAAGTGCGAATTATGGTTGTTGCCTGCAATGACGGTAAATTTGGATCCGATGAAGCATATGTGCCAGTAAGGAACCCAATCATGTTACAGTCCCAGTTTCCTAGATCCTTGAATGTGACAGACGAAATAAAATTACCCGTCACCATATTTAAAGAAGATGCTACAATTGACAAGGCAACCCTAACAGCTGCTTCCACGAAGGGTATGCTTTCAGGTTTGAAAGCCAGTACGATAATTAATTTGAGAGGTAAAGAAGAATACCTTCATGAATATGATGTCAAAGTTCTGGATAAAAGTGGGCCATTAGATGTATCGTTAACCCTCGAAGGAGGGGGAAAAACTATGAATGAGACTACACAATTGGCTGTACATTACCCCAATACTTACAGCACTGAAAGCCAACAGATTATTATCGCTCCGAATGAAACCTATGAATTTGTAGTTGATGTAAAAGGGTACAAGGAGGCATTTCGTTCTATGGTCACCATTGGAGGTGCAAGACTTCCTGAGATTGCGAGTTACTCTGAAGCTTTGATGGCTTACCCTTATGGATGTCTGGAGCAAGTCGTATCAGCAGGGTTTGCACAGTTATATCTGGATAAAATCTTAAATCTGACTCCTGAAGCCAATCGAAAAAGATTGGATTATATCAATTATGTCATTAATACATTGAAATCCTACCGAAATCATTCTGGCCAATTTGCTTATTGGCAGGGGGGAAGTATAAATGCATGGGCAGATTTGTATGCAGGCGACTTCCTCATCGAATGTGTAAAAATGAGTTATATCTCAGATGGATCGAACGATTTATCTTCATGGAGAAAGAACCAACAAGTGATAGCACAACGATGGCGATTAAATGAAGTGTCAACCCAAAGAATTTATGAATCAGAAAGTCTCATTCAGGCTTATAGATTGTATCTATTGGCCAAAATGGGCGTACCTTCTAAGTCAGCGATGAATGCATTCATCACTGAAAACACGTCAAAGCATCAATTGACCTGGTGGCTTATCGCCGGCGCTTATCATTTGAGTGGATACGAAACCAAGGCGCTTGAGCTAACGGAAAAGGCTCGAAATATGTCAAGTGATGGTTCTTTACAAAGCAATTGGTCATATCTCCATTTTGGTGGAATGGCTAGAGATTTGGCCTTGATTACAGAGGTCCTGTCCTTTATTCCAGTATTGAGCCAAGTAGCCGATCAATACTATAATGCTATGGTGGATATACTTGATCAGTCTAGATACGTGAATACCCACACGAAAGGTTTCGCTTTTAAAGCTGTTTTTGCTTTCTATGGAGATCGGCTTGGTAAAGGAGATGTGGTTTCTTATGATTGGACGGAGGATGGCCAAGTCCGCCAATACAACCATTCCGCTTATCAGCCAGTTAATTATCCGGTGAGCTTAAGTAACAATCAAAAGCGCATAAGTATTAAGAATACGGGATCCGCAGACCTTTACTTTACAGCAGTTAGCCGATTCATAAGCGATGATTTATTTCAGCCTTCAATCTCCAATAATCTAAATATGCAAGTCACCTACCTCAGAGCTAACGAAGTGCTAGGTTCATCATTTTCTTTAAGTAGAGGTGAATATTTAGAAGTCTTTGTTACAATTCAAAATAAATCCGGGATAGCGCAGAATAATATGGCAATGAATTATAGAATGCCCTCCGGAATTGAGTTGATAAATCCTGCTATCTATAAATCAGAAGTGGTAGAAACGCAAGATCAATTTACCTATCAGAGCTTTAAAGATGATCGGGTTTATACATTTTTTGATTTAGAGGCTGGACAGAGCAAGACATTTAAATTCAGAGGAAAGGCTGCTTTTCTTGGCGATTTTTACTTGCCTGCAGTCAATTGTGAAAATATGTATAATGGTGAAGTGTATGCCAGGTCTAAAGCGGGAAGGATTAAGATTAAATAAAAAAACAAAGCTTTATGGTCTGTTAGCTTTGGCCATCTTGCTTATGTTTTTGCTATTGCCGATTCCAGGCTATACGCCAGAGTACAGTAGGGCATTTTATAGCGCTGAAGGAGACTTACTTTCAGCTATCACAAGTCGAGAAGAGCAATGGTGCTTCCCGCTTGAAGATGACAATATCCCCGAAAAATTTAGGCACTGTTTGATTCTCTACGAAGATGAATTCTTCTATAAACACCCTGGAATTAATCCTGTATCCATTCTAAAAGCGGCGTACCAGAATATCAAAGAAAGAAAAATTGTCAGGGGAGGCTCTACCATTCAAATGCAAGTCATGCGAATGAGGAATAGACATGTTGAAAGGAGTTTTAAGCATAAAATTATAGAAAGTCTAAGTGCTTTGAAATACAACCTCATGTACTCAAGATCTGAGATTTTGAAAGAATGGTCAGAGGTTGCACCTTTTGGTGGGAATACTATTGGTCTGAGAGCAGCAAGTCTTCGCTACTTTGGCAAAGAGCCGGAAGCTCTATCGTGGTCTGCATATGCATTACTTGCCGTACTGCCCAATAATCCGGGTCGTATCAATGTTTCTAAAAACCGATTGTTGCTGAAAGAAAAAAGGAATAACCTTTTGGTAAAACTGCACTCAAGAGGACATTTTTCAGAAAGTGACCTGGATGTTTATATGGATGAAGATTTACCTGTAGAGCTTTTTGATATTCCACAATCCGCCTACCATTTACTAAAGTTTACATCAGATGCGTACAAGGATAAGCCTATAGTTCATAGCACTGTATCAACGCCTGTCCAACAGAAACTAAATAAACTTCTTGAAGAAGAGGCTGCTTTTTTGAGAATAGAGGATATAGGAAATATAGCTGCCATCATTATTGATATCAGGAACAATTGTCTTTTAGCTTACACTGGAAACGTAAGACAAATGAACGGCCGCTACGATTATGTTGATGCAGGTAGGTCCTTGCGGAGTTATGGAAGTTTATTGAAACCATTTTTATATGCTGAAGCATTGGAAAGTGGTACTTACCTACCAAATGAACTTGTTCCTGATATACCTACTGCCATAGGTGATTTCAGGCCGAAAAACTTTGATCAAAAGTTTCGCGGCGCTGCTGCTCTCGGTGACATGGTGACACAATCTCTAAATGTACCGGCTGTAAGAGTGCTCAATAAAGTGGGGTTGCAACAATTTTACTACAGATTAAAACAGCTTCAGTTAGAAGGGTTAACTAAAAGTGTCGACCATTATGGCTTGAGTCTTATTCTTGGTGGTGGAGAGTCTACTTTGTGGGATTTGTCAAGACTATACAAGGGTTTGGCTCAGTCCAGACTTGGACATAGTCAACCTTTTGCCAAGTTCAAAGTATTATCCGAAGACACTATAACTCAAGGTCCTGACTTTAATTACCGCCCTCAGGTCATTACATATACTACAGATGTCATGAAGGATGTTACGAGACCCAGAGAAGAAAAATCATGGACATTATTTTCTTCTGCCAAGTCTATCGCCTGGAAAACTGGTACGAGCTATGGTCACAGAGATGCATGGGCCATTGGTTTTAATGACCATTTCTTAGTTGGCGTTTGGACAGGTAATGTAAATGGCGAAGGCAGGCATGGTCTAACAGGCATCAGTAAGGCTGCACCAATCATGTTCAAAATATTCAATGGCTTACACGCTCAGAAACTACCCTCTCAGACACCTACCTACACGGCCAGTCAACGTATATCAGTATGCAAGTCTTCCGGTAAATTAGCAGGGCTTCATTGTAAGGATCGATCTATCATACACATAGACCACCTATCGCACAAGTACGAGACTTGCAATTACCACACTGTGGTATATCTGGATGAAGATAATCAACAGGTCAGTGATGCTTGTCAAGAGCTAATTGTTAAAAAGGATACGTTGTTCACGCTTCCGCCGGTCATGTCTTACTATTATCAGAAAGCAGCTTTATCCTACAGCGGTATGCCTCCTGTTAATTCATCTTGTCCGCCAGGTCATCGACAGATCCAGCCCATTTATCCGGAGAATGGACTCAAGATCTTTCTACCTCGTGATGCAAAAGATAGAAAGAATCAATTGATAGCTCAAGCTTATCATATCGATAAAGAAAGTGTAGTGTATTGGTATTTTAACGACCGGAACTTGTGTGTCACTGAAGGGGGGAACCATCATGAATGCACAGTTGATCTGGACTCAGGTCAATATGATCTTGTATTGATCGACCAAAATGGCCATAAAGTGAATATCGTCTTTGAGATATTGTAAAGTTCTACCTATTGACTACTGAGCAAGCTTCAAAATGCCAGTGTTTACTGCTATATTGCATCAGCGCTGCGCAGCTATGTAGACCTTGAGGAGGTAGTCCCCAACGCTTTGGGTACCGAACGAAGGTGAGTAGCGTAGTCCACCAAATGGTTGCCGTGCTCCCAACTTGTTGTTGAGGGGACAAGCTATAGCGACCCGAACGACGACAGGAGGAGGGTGATGCCCAAAATGAGAAAGTAAAATACGCCCACATCTACCTTGACTTCTCAATAACCACCGCATATCCCTGGCCAACGCCTATGCACATGGTGCATAGGGCATATCGTTTATTCTGCTCTTGTAGCTCTAGTGCGGCAGTATGTATTATCCTGGTGCCACTTACGCCGAGTGGGTGACCTATGGCTATCGCACCACCGTTAGGATTTATTCTGGAGTCATTGTCTTTTAGGCCTAGTGCTCTGGTACATGCCAGAGATTGTGCAGCAAAGGCTTCGTTTAGCTCTATGATATCCATATCTTTCAAGCTAAGGCCTGCTCTTTTTAGCGCTAGCTGGCTAGCTTTCACGGGGCCTATACCCATTATTCTTGGCTCTACACCGACTACGGCTGATGAGAGAATTTTGGCTATGGGCCTGACCCCTGATTTCTTTAGTCCTTTACCTGAAGCTATGATCATTGCTGCTGCCCCATCATTTAGCCCTGATGCATTGCCGGCCGTCACAGTGCCATCTTTCTTAAAGGCTGGTCTGAGTTTAGCTAATACTTTGGCGGTTGTTGTAGGCTTGATAAACTCATCTTCTGCAAATACGATAGGATCAGCCTTTCTCTGTGGTATGATGACCGGCATGATTTCTTTTGCCAACCGCCCTTTCTTTCTGGCCTCGGCGGCTTTTTGCTGTGACCATGCTGCAAACGCATCTTGGTCTTCTCTTGATATTTTGTACTTTTCAGCAAGGTTTTCGGCTGTCATGCCCATGCCGTCTGTGCCATAAAGCTCTTGCATTTTGGGATTTATGAATCTCCATCCAAAGCTCGAGTCATGCATTTCTGCATCTCTTCCAAAAGGCTTTGACACTTTTGAAATCACCCATGGCCCTCGCGTCATATGCTCTACCCCTCCGGCGATGAAGAGATCGCCCTCTCTGGCCTTTATCGCCCGATAGGCATGTACAACTGCTGACATACCTGATGCGCACAAGCGATTCACAGTCTCTCCCGGTACATCAAATGGTAGGCCGGCTAACAATAATGCCATTCGCGCAACATTACGATTGTCTTCTCCCGCTTGATTAGCGCATCCCATGATGACGTCTTCATAGGCATTCAGAGGTATAGCTGGAAATGATTCTGTCAGCTTCCTGATGACCATGGCTGCCAGATCATCTGTCCTGACTGTAGATAGTGTTCCTCCAAAATTGCCTATAGGCGTTCTTACGCCTCCTACGATATATGCATTCATCTTGATGTAATGGTTTTTATTGATCGATAACAAAACCAAAACGGATATCAGGCAATAATAATTACCTGATATCCGGTATGGGAGGCATACAAACCCTCCCGCAAATTGTTTTGCTTATTTCAGTTTTCTGATGCCCATATTGTATAGCACAAAGGCGTAAATATCGGTTTGCTCATCTATAATCATAGATGTAGGTTTGCCTGCTCCATGACCTGCTTTGGTCTCTATTCTGATGAGAGCCGGTCTGTCTCCGGTGGTGGCTTCTTGAAGCCTGGCAGCAAACTTAAATGAATGTGCCGGTACGACTCTATCATCGTGATCAGCAGTAGTGATTAATGTCGCAGGATAGTCGGTGCCGTCCACCAGATTGTGCAATGGTGAATAACCATATAAGTACTCAAACATCTCCTGCGAGTCATCAGCAGTGCCGTAGTCATAAGCCCATCCTGCTCCTGCTGTGAATCTATGGTATCTCAGCATGTCCAGCACACCAACAGCCGGCAATGCAACTTGAAAAAGGTCTGGGCGCTGTGCCATACAGGCACCTACCAGCAGACCACCATTAGACCCACCTCTTATCGCCAGCTTTTCGGGACTGGTATAGTTTTCTGAGATCAGATATTCAGCCGCAGCTATGAAGTCATCAAATACATTTTGTTTCTTCATTTTCCTGCCTCCATCATGCCATGCTTTTCCATACTCGCCTCCTCCTCTAAGATTGGCTACGGCATAGATACCACCTTGTTCCAGGAAAGGAACTGTAGCGATACTGAATGATGGCGTCAAGCTGACGTTAAACCCTCCATAACCATATAAGATGGTTGGATTATTACCATTTCTTTTGAGACCCTTTTTGTGTGTGATGATTATGGGTACTTCTGTACCATCCTCTGAGGTGTAGAAAAACTGTTCTGATACAAAGTCTTCGGGGTTGAAGTCTACATCCGGTGACCTGTATAGTTCAGACTTTCCACTCTCGATATCCAGCTTGAAAATAGTGCCGGGGAATACATAGTTAGTAAAGTTAAAGTACAGTTCATCATCATCCTTTTTACCGCTAAATCCTGAGGCTGTACCTATGGCAGGTAGACTTATTTCTCTGACCAGTTCTCCGCTCATATTATATTGTAATACCTGCGTGGTCGCATCTTTCAGATATGATGCAAATATATACCCTCCGGCTGTTGTGGCTGTCAATGGCATATCGGTTTCATCAATCATTATTTCCCATGCATCCGGTCGGGGATTGCTCACGTCTGCTGTGACAATTTTACGGTTTGGAGCGTCCAGGTTGGTCACGATGTACATGGTGCTACCCTCTATATCCAATACACTATGGGTGTTGTCAAAGTTATCAATGATTTGCTCTATAGGGGCATTGGGCTTGTTCAGGTCTTTGATATATAGCTCATTACCAGTGGTTGATATTTGAGCGGATATTACGAGGTAATTCATGTCTTCTGACACACCGCCTCCTATATACCTTCTTGGAGTCATGTCACCACCAAATACAAGTTCATCTTCTGATTGAGGTGTGCCCAGTCTGTGGTAAAACAGTTTGTGCCTATCGGTCATAGCTGACAGCTCACTGCCTTCTGGCCGATCATAAGAACTGTAGTAAAAGCCCTCATTTTTATACCATGAAATACCCGAAAATTTGATATCGACTAAGGTGTCTTCCATGATGGTCTTATCCTCTGCATTCATGATGATGATCTTCCTCCAGTCAGATCCGCCTTCTGAGATCGCATATGCTACCAAAGATCCATCTTTTGTGAAGCTGATCGTCGCCAGTGACGTCGTCCCATCCTCAGAAAAGCTGTTCGGATCCAGAAAAACCTCTGCTTCATCATCATCTTCCTTTTGGCGATAGATTACAAACTGATCTTGTAGCCCATCGTTTTTATAAAAGTAGATATAATCCCCTCTTTTGAAAGGCGCGGACACTTTTTCATAGTCCCAGAGCTCCTCAAAACGATCGCGTAGATCCTGCCTAAATGGTATATTGTCAAGGAAGGCAGAAGTGACCTCATTTTGACGGGCAACCCAATCAGCAGTCTCTTCTGAGAGGTCATCCTCCAGCCATCGAAATGGATCTGCTACAATCGTACCATGGTAGTCGTCCTTAACTGTTGTATCTTTGAAAGTCTCTGGATATTCTATGGTCATAGGCTCGTGTTTGTCAGTAGCACACCCCAAGATGGTCAGTGCCATTATACTGCAAAAGAAAATTACAATTCGATTCATTTGTTTTGATTTTTGGATAGCAAATTAGACTTTTATTGATGCCAAAGGAAGTTAGGCGCAACTATACGTTGGCAAATATAAACAACACAAGACTAACTTGTATGTGCTTTGTTTTGTTTATCATGAGATCATCTTAGTCAGCGTATCGTTTTATTGCTTTTGGGCATCACCCTCCTCCTGTCGTCGTCGGGTCGCTACGTTTCAGGGCTCCCTAAACGGTCGGCCTCAGCTCCACTTTCGTTGCGCAGAGTCTGGCTCCTGCCGTCGCCACCCTTTCACATCGCTGATGCAACTCTCTGGTAGTTAACTACATATTGAAGTACACCCCAATGGTTATATCTACTTTTAGAAAAAAACTCAATGCATATCAGTCCTGGCTCAAATTTTATTATCTTGCATTCTGTGTAGAGATAGCCTGGAAAGAAAAAACCATGAAACAAATACTGATCTTTATTGCCCTGTTTTTCATAATGAGCGATTCGCTTTCTGCTCAAACTCAGGTGTATTCCCGTAGCAATCACATGGAGTTTGATGGCCAATACTATGAAGTTAGTTATATAGGAATAAGAAACTTTATGACTGACCGCTCTGTGTATGATCCCGATATCCACAAAGAAATATATCCGGCATTTCAAAGGTTAAAAGATAAAAGAACTGCAGCACTATCCGTACTGATTGCAGGCGGGTCTATAGGCACTATAATTTCGCTCTCATCAGTTAGCAGAGTTTCAAATTCTTCTGGCATTGACAGTGGTTTTAATACTTTTATTACAGGAATTAGCCTTGTCGGTGTAAGTGGTATTGTATACGCCATCATTGCACCCAATAGAGCTGATTATCTTTCATTCATCTCTCAGCATAATGTGAGGTTTAAAGATAGACAGATCAAACTTGGTTTTACCCTTGTTCCTAATGGTCTGCCAGGAGCCGGGCTAGCCTTGCAGTTTTAATAATTGTATGGCTAAGGTTAAATATGGGGCTGCAATCTTTCGAAAATGTACATGCAGTCCTGCCTTTCGATTTACATTGGGTCACATATTATTTCTGGGGAGTAGGTTTTAAATTATACAGTTAAGAAAATAGATTTACAAATAGTATAAATCTATATGAGCCTAGTTTGCTTAGGGCTTTTGGCTGTTCTTCTCTTTGTCATACTTTTTTTGCTTGTCCAAAAAAAGTATCAAGAGTGCATTAATCATGTGTAGAGATGAGCGAAAGTGCTTGCTTGGGTGATATGACAAAGCT
>SLDF01000284.1 GCA_007125435.1 Saprospiraceae bacterium | reverse complement strand
TCTCAACCTTTCCAGGTGTTTCATTATGCCATTATTGGTGAGTGGCTTTCTATGGTCTTTGGGTTTGTAATTTCTAAGAAAGAAGTCAAACTCTGTAATGAATCGATATTTCAATTCATCCAAAGCGATATCCATTTTTTTCTTCTTATGCATGAGGAATTTTTCAACATACTTTCTCGTGGTCTCATAATGTCCCAACGTATCCGGTTTAAGGATATTAGCATTATTTTCATGGTGGTAAGCAAACAGATCCATCAGTGTATTTGGAGGTTCTTGTTCTTCTGCCGGCAGTCCTTGTAATAAGTTTTTAATGGCCTTACAAGTTACGGGTATACCACCTACGGTAAGATGGTGGTAAGCCTCCAGGACTCTTTTTTTGACATGGTCAATAAATCGGTTGAGCATTTTGGCATCAGTTGAGGTGCCGATAACGACATTTCTACGTTGATCCCAATCCTTAAGATGAACAGATCTTTTAAGGGAGAGTTCGGATCGTTGATTGTCAACGGACACTCTGAGATAGAGTGGAGCCCTCTTTCTTTTTGCTTTGGTCTTTTTTGCAACTACCTGATAACTAAAGCTTTGTGGAATGATCATAATGGTGTCATTTGTGTTTTTTCACGGAGGTCAAAAATAGGTCACCTGAGAGGTCTCAGAATAGCCTAAAAAAGCCTCAAAAAGGCTGAAAAAACGGTTAAAAAAATAAAGTATTAAAACGTTGACAGTCAGAAGCTTAGACCATGTCCAGTGACCTAAAAGTAAAAAAAATAAATGAGGTCACCTGAGAGGTCACACAAATGGGGCTAAAATAGACTAATATTGATAAAGGGCTAAAAACATAAAACCCTGATAATCAGAGATTATCAGGGTTTTGGGCTAATTTTGATAGTGAGTTTGCGGAGAGTGAGGGATTCGAACCCTCGATACCCTTTTGGGGTATACACACTTTCCAGGCGTGCGCCTTCGACCACTCGGCCAACTCTCCTTTACCTTATCCCTGACGGGCTGCAAAATTCGCTCTTTATCTGGAATAATGCAAATATTAAGCTACACAATAGCTGTCTTTTATCGGCATGGTCTGTGTATTGTGGCTATTGGTTTATTGAAAATATTAAGATTCCTGAGTCTGGTCTTTGAAGATACTCATAGCGTTTTGAGATGTAATGAAGCCTATCTCCTCTGGTGTCATGTCGTAAATCTGAGCGAGTTTCTGAGCGACAAGGGGTATGTAGCTGCTTTCATTGCGTTTGCCTCTGTGTGGTACAGGCGGCAGATAAGGCGCATCTGTCTCCAGGACGAGATGCTGGGGTGAATAATGGCTCAGCACATCCGGTAGTGTTGATTTTTTATAAGTGACCGGTCCTCCGATACCTAGTGAGAAGCCTAAATCCAGTATTTTATCAGCCTGACTCTCTGAGCCACTGAAGCAGTGGAAAATACCTGTCAGTGTCGGGTTGTCAAAGTCGGCTATGAGGGCGATGAGTTCATCTATGGCATCTCGCGAATGTATGATGATAGGTATGTCTTTTTCTATGGCCCATTCGCATTGGGTAAGAAAGGCTTCTTCCTGAAAGCTTTGTGTGGTTTTGTCCCAGTAGAGATCCATGCCTATTTCTCCGATGGCGCAGTAATGTCTGCGGTCTAAATGACCTTTAATAGTCTTGAGCTGGATTTTATAATCTTCCGGTTTTACGGAGCAGGGGTGAAGGCCCATCATAGCGATTACATTCCCTGGATAAGTCGCTTCGAGTGCGTGCATGCCTTCGATTGATTGAGTGTCAATATTCGGCAAATAGACTTTTTCGACACCAGCCTGAAATGTGCGCTCTATCATCTCATGTCGATCATCATCAAATTGCTCAAGGTATAGATGGGCGTGTGTATCAATGAATGCCATATTGTATCATTTTGAAATGACAAATCTAAAGCATTGATGCCATACTTCAAACTTTGGCTGCATTTCTAGACCAATTAATGAAATACTTTACTGGGGTAATTGCTGAGTTGAATGTGTGAAATTCGTATTTTTCCATTAACTCATAAAAAACTCTTAATTTTGCCCTCATGAGTAAGAAAAAGCCAAAGTATTATGTGGTCTGGGTCGGAGCTAAGCCGGGTGTCTATAGTGACTGGGAAAGCTGTAAGGCCCAAATTACAGCATTTCCCGGAGCTAAGTATAAATCTTTTTCTAATCGTGCAGAAGCTTTGACGGCTTTCTCGCAGGGGCCCGGTTCGTTCATTGGTGCAAATAAATCGACTAAGGGAAATGCTTCACGTATATCCTCATCTAAAATTATACAAAATAGCATTAGTGTTGACGCAGCTTGTAGCGGCAATCCCGGTCTTATGGAGTACCAAGGTGTCAAAACAGATACCGGCGAACAAATTTTCCACAGGGGCCCGTATGCTGATGGTACTAATAATGTTGGAGAGTTTTTGGCTCTTGTCCATGCATTGGCCTTGCTCCAGCGCAAAAACATGCCTAATTTTCCTATTTACTCTGATTCCAAGACGGCTATGGCTTGGGTGCGTAAGCGCAAGTGTAATTCTAAACTCGCCCGTACACCCAGAAATGAGGATTTGTTTGATATGATTCATAAGGCTGAGTTATGGCTTCATAATAATACCTTTACCAATCCTATATTGAAGTGGGAAACTGATTCGTGGGGTGAGATTCCAGCTGATTTTGGCCGAAAATAAGCCTATAAGCTTATATACTATTGTTATAAGCAATAATACTTATACTGTTTATATATTTGTTTTTTGACTTATAATTGCAATTATAAAAAATATTGCTTATATTTGTTGTATGGAGGCGGTTCTTACAGGGGATTTAATAGATTCTAGATCATATAGCACGTCTTTGTTGGACAGTGTACTCGATGGTCTCAAGGCTGAGTTTGCCTATTTGACTGAGCGATCTGCGCATTCGATTGACTTTGAGTTGTATAGAGGAGATAGCTTTCAGGGTATGACTGATCTATCTACTGCGCTTGAGGATGCGCTTATTCTATATGCTGCTGTGCGTCGCGTAGTTGTTGGTCGTGTATCACCTTCTTCCAAGCCCGCTGCTGATTTGCGCATTAGTCTGGGTATTGGCGATGTGCAGTCATTGCGGTTGGTTGCTGCGGAGTCGAGTGGTGCTGCATTTTATTACTCCGGTGGTAATTTGGATGTCATCAAGCGTTCTGGTTTGAGATTTGGCATTAAGTGCAGTGATGCTTTCATCAATGGTGAGTTTGCTGTACAGGCTCGGATGTTGGATCACATTTTGTCGAGGTGGTCGGTGGCATCGGCAGAGGTGGTTTACTTGCTTCTCAGAGGCTACAAGGAGCAGGAGATTGCTTATCAGTTAGAGATTTCTCAGCCTGCTGTCAATCTTCGCAAGCAAGCTGCCGGCTGGGATGTCATCAGCGCCATTATTGACCGCTACAAGCGTATTATTCACTATCTTTCCACTCATTCTGTTGATCATGGATATATTATTTAGACTGCTGACTGTACATGTATTGGTTGACTTTGTATTTCAGTCAAAGTCCGGTGTCGAGGATAAATTTAAGCGTGGTATCAGGTCAGGTAAGCTGTGGTTACATATATTTTTACATTTTATCTTGACGTATTTGGTTATCGGTGATTGGCATCAGTGGATGATTCCGTTGGGATTGGCGCTGAGTCACTTATTGATTGATCTGTGGAAGATAAGCACAGGTAGAGATGATCTACTTATCTTTCTTATTGATCAGTTATTGCATGTTGTCATGATTGTTTTGGCTTTTGCATTCTACATCGGCGGATCTGCCTTTAGGGAAGGTTTGTCGATGTGGACTTGGTGGACGGAGCCGTCGTTTTGGATTGTTGGCTTTGCGTTTTTATTGGTGGTTTGGCCTGTCGGCTTTGCCATTAGTAAGGCGACATCATCCTGGCGTGATGAGATTGAGTCGGAGACCTCTGAGCGAGACAGTCTTAGCAGAGCAGGGATGTTCATAGGTAGATTTGAGCGCGCATTGGTACTTATCTTTGTCCTGCTAGGCCGTATGGAGGCTATTGGCTTTTTGATTGCGGCCAAGTCCATCCTGCGTTTTGGGGACAGGCACCAAGCTAATCCCCGCAAAAACACGGAATATGTCCTCATCGGGACACTGATGAGTTTTACTATTTCTATCATTATAGGATTAGGCGCATTGGCTCTCATGCAGAACCTTTAGTGTACAATTTTTACTTTGATTTTTTTTGGCGTGCCCCCTTACTATCGTGCGGGGTCGGGCTATCCGCTTGTATTCCTGACTGTCTCATGGGCAGTCACTATGTATCTGGTGGCTTCCTCCGGTCGCCCCCATATACATGTTCCTGCTATCCATTCGTCAGCCACTCATATCGCTTCTATCCCTCACGCAATAAATCAGTTGTCGGTTGTCTGTTGTCAGTTGTCGGTTGCGTGTTACGGGTTATCGGGTATCAAAAGTTTAACGCTTCGCTGTTTAATGTTTGAGATACGCTGCGCTTTCTCAAACGTTTACGCTGCGTGGACTTTGTCCACTTCGCTGTTTAGGCTTGAAGGTGAATGAAAGCTTTCAAGTTTTATTGATATTTCGGTTGAGTTGTTTTGTCACGATTTTTGCTTCTTTCAGCGCAAAAATAACGCCAAAACATTTGGTAATAATTCACATAACCCAGGGCTTACGCCCTGCGCTATTAATATGTCGCCTCTCCGAGGCTTTAATCCAGCTTTGATATGGAATCTAGGGAGTCTATTCAAACAAACAGTGACTACACCTAAGCTTCTATGCTTCTGAGCTCCCATGCTCCTTCAGACCTTCGACCTTTAGACCTTTGACCTTCCGACCTAGGACTTTCAGACAAAAAAACACCTTAGAATATCTTCTTCGATACAAAAAATATATCCAATAATTAATGGCTACACCTAAGCTTCTTTGCTCCTGAGCTCCTATGCTCCTTCAGACCTTCGACCTTCAGACCTTCAGACTTT
>SLDF01000005.1 GCA_007125435.1 Saprospiraceae bacterium | reverse complement strand
CTTCTCCTAATCATCATTAAAAATGTCAAGCAAATAGTGAAGGAACTGAGCCGCCCCCGGCTCAGCATCGACTAAACCCTGATTTGAACCCAATACTAAGAATGCTTTGTCAATCTGATAACGATGGAACTGAGCCGTCTCTGGCTCAGCGTCGACTGAAATGATAATGAAAAACACAAATAAGTTTATCCATGTGAACTATCATAAAATTAATGCCACAGTGCAGCTCGTGACTGCCCATGAGACAGCTAGGAATACAAGCGGATAGCCCGACCCGAAGGGGCACGCCCAAAGAATAATTACTATCTGTAAATACTTAATCGGCAAAGACTAATGACAAATAGCAAGTAAATATAACCAGTCATTTTTAGAGAGGTATTACAACAATTTGTGTCAAACAAATACTACATTTGGCGGAGCACATAAACAAATAAATATAATATGAATCAACGCCATTCTATAGTTGCAATATGTTTGCTTTTTCTATTTTCGTGCCAAAATAAAGAAGATATGCAAGCACCGGTAGCTAAAATCGTACCGCATGAATTATCCATCCATGGTGATACGAGGATCGACCCTTATTACTGGCTAAATGACAGGGAGGATCAAGAGGTCCTGGATTATCTGCATGCAGAGAATGCCTACACAAAACACAGGCTGAGGCATACCGAAGATCTGCAACAAAAACTCTATGAGGAGATGACAGGTCGGCTTGTAGAAAATGAAAAATCAGCCCCTTATCTTAAAAATGGCTTCTATTACTACACGAGATACGAAGAGCAAAAAGAATACCCTATATATTGCCGACAACCAAAGGGCTCTGATGAGGAGGATATCATGCTCAATGTGAATGAAATGGCAGAGGGCTACGATTATTATCAAGTGGGTGGTACTTCTGTAAGCCCTGACAATCAAATCCTGAGCTACGCTGTAGATACTGTGAGTAGGCGCCAGTACAATCTGATGTTCAAAAACCTATCTACGGGAGAGCATTATCCAGAGGTCATATCTAATACAAGTGGATCATGTGTATGGGCTGCTGATAATAAAACAGTATTCTACACGCTCAAAGACCCGGTGACACTAAGAAACTACAGGATCATGAGACATGAGCTAGGGCAGTCACCGGATGAAGATGTATTGGTATTCGAGGAGACCGACCCTACCTTCAGTGTATATATCGGAAAATCGAGAAGTGGCAAATACATCATGATATCCAGCTATGCTACTGTATCTACGGAGGTAAGATTGCTGCCCGCTTCGAATCCACTGGGAGAGTTTAAGGTATTCGAGCCACGACGTCGGGATCATGAATATAGTGTAGACCATAGAGGAGAGCAATTTTACATCCTGACTAATAAGGATAAGGCTACCAACTTCAAAGTTATGACATGTGGTCTGTCAAACACTTCATCTGCCGCCTGGCGGCCATTGGTGCCGGAAAATGAGGATGTATTGATAGAGGGCGTAGATGCATTTGAAGATTTCGTCGTGCTCTCTGAGCGCAGAAATGGTCTGCAGAGCTTACGCATCATCGAGAGCCAAAGCGACCACAAGATTTCGTTTCCCGACTCGGCATATATGGCATTTCTAGGTCCCAATCCTGAATACGCTTCTCCGTTCATCAGGATCAAGTATACATCTCTGGTGAGGCCAATCACCGACTATGACTATGATATAAGTGGCAAAGCCTTCACAGAGGTAAAAGTACAGGATATACCTGGTGGCTATGACCCGGAAGAATATGAAAGTGAGCGTTTCTTTATCACTGCAAGGGATGGCGCACAGATTCCGGTCTCTATCGTCTATAAAAAAGGATTTAAAAAGGATGGTAGTCAGCCACTGCTTTTATACGCATATGGGTCATATGGCTACAGTATGGATCCATACTTCAGCACAGATAGACTGAGCTTACTGGACAGGGATTTTGCTTATGCCATAGCCCACATCAGAGGTGGTCAAGAGATGGGGCGCTCCTGGTATGAAGATGGTAAGCTGTTGAAAAAGAAAAATACATTTACCGACTTTATAGACTGTGGTCAATACTTGATCGACGAGCAATATACTTCAAGAGAAGGTCTATTTGCCATGGGTGGCAGTGCAGGTGGACTATTAATGGGCGCTGTGATAAATATGGCTCCTGATATCTGGAAGGGTGTGGTGGCAGCTGTGCCATTTGTCGACGTCGTCACCACGATGCTGGATGAGTCCATACCGCTTACTACCGGAGAGTTTGACGAATGGGGCAACCCTAAGGACTCAATGTATTATCATTATATGCTGAGTTATTCGCCTTATGACAATGTAGAGGAAAAAGACTATCCCGCCATGCTCGTCACTACAGGTCTTCACGACTCGCAGGTACAATATTGGGAGCCTGCGAAATGGGTAGCCAAACTGAGACAAAAAAAGACAGATGATCGTCCACTCCTGCTGTATACCGATATGAGCGCAGGGCATGGAGGCGCCTCAGGCCGATACAAACGATACAAAGAACAGGCAAAAATCTATGCCTTCATATTGGACCAGTCGGGATACGGGACTTAAACCGATTTTAGTGTAGATAAAGTTAATGGTTTCGATTTTCGATGGCCAGACCTACGGCATCGAGCAGTATTGGCACCTGGCTTTCCCAGTGCCAGATCTCAGATGCTTTTTGGCATGCATCCACATAGCACTTGTATTGATCGGGATGGAGGATATGGCTAATGGCATTCGCAATGTTTTCGGGCTCTATGTTATCGATAAGAATGCCGACATTGAATTTATCCACAAAAGATTGATATACGGGATAGTTCATACTGATCTGAGGTATGCCGGCATGGACGTAGTCAAAGAATTTATTTGCCAGTGAGTAGACATAGTTGAGGGAATCGCCTTCTAGTAAGTTAATCCCTACAGAAGCCTTGACGGTAAGATGATGCAATTGATCAGGTAAGACAAAACCATGGAAAACAATTCGATCGGCTACCGGACTTGCTTTAGCCTGTTGCCTTAGCTCCTCTGATAAATCGCCTTCGCCAGCCAGCCACAGTATTGTATCCGGTAAGTACTCTAGGGCTTTTATCATCTCGGGAAGTCCCCTGCCTACATTCAAAACGCCTTGATACAGAACAATGGGAGACGATGGCGGAGATACAGAGTGCGTGGACCTTTCTCGGCGAACAGGCATATTGCATATCGCAATAAAATCCATCTTATAGCGCTGACTTAGGATATCTGCCAGAGCGTCATTCACCGTAATGCACAGATGTGCCGTGGGCACCCATATTTTGCCGGTAAGCGACCAAAGTTTTTTGCTAAAAGATCGTCCTGCCAGCTCAGGCACTTCTTCAAAATATTCATGTGCATCATATATACGAACTTTTCTGCGCAACCACCCCAGGCCGAACCCACCCCATAAGGTATCATGATCTACAGCGTAGATAACATCAAATTCTAAAAAGAGTAGAAAGAAGAATAGACGAATTTGATATTCAAAATAAAAAAGCTTTCCACTTGAAAAAATACAAGGCAGCCAAACGCAGTCCACACCAATATTGCCAGCCTCAAGGCCTCTATTCCCACTTTTTGATCTGCCTACCAGTGTCACCTTGTACTCCTCAGATAATGCTGAGGAAATTCTCTGCACCCTTTGATCATACAAAAGGTTATTAGTGACCGCAATGACAAGATGTTTTTTCTTCATGGCGCTCAAATATACAATTTCGTAGCTTTGCAAGGTGTATTCATGACTTGTACTAGTGCCAAAAGACGGAATAAATGTCTTTCCTAATATACCTCCAAAAACACTGTGATGTATGGCAGCTTTTCTATACAAGGCTGTCAGTAAATGTCAAAAAGCAATTAATCTTCTTGAACCGTCAGTGCGTAATATTCATTGGAGGCCATGATGATATCCTCCTCGGCAAATGATTGTAAAACGAAATTGACGACGTTGTGCTGATTTGTGCTGAAATGCAATAATATATCCTTGTGCTTGACAGGGGCCTTACTCAAGATTTCTTTGACCTTTGTTTCAATTTCAGGAAGTAAGGAAGCCCACTCCTCTCTTCGTTTCTTATTGATACAATAATCACATATGCCGCATTCTCTATCCGTGCTTTCTCCAAAATAGGCCAATAACTGCCGACTCCGGCATTCGTGTGTATGCACGTACTTCTTCACGGCATCCAGCATTTCAAACTTCCAGGCTTTTCTTTGATTATACCACTCTGCATCTATGTAAACTGACTCAATGGGCAGGCGTCCACCTATAAAGGTAATTTGCGGGTCTTCCTTAGCCGGAAAATAGTCCAACATATTGACTGTTGAGAGGTATTGGAGTTGCTTCTGTACATTTTGCCTATTGGTCTGCAGTAAGCTTGCTAATCGATACTCATCAATTTTGACAGCCTGATCTTGAACACCCTGATAAACTCTAAGTAAAGCTCTCAGTACAGATGCAGAGTCACTTTTCTTTAACAAGAAGTCATACAGTTTCTCACGATTAACCTTTACAAATATCTTAGCGGGAAAGAAGACGGCATCTGTGAGATAAATATAGTCCGCCTCCTCTAACTTTTTCAATGCGTGATAAGTCATGAAAATATCAAACTTATAGTGCTCACAGAATTTAGCAATTTCAAAGTCAATGGCTATATCATGAGAAGACGCTCCCACGGCCAGCTGATAAAAAGACCCAAGGGCCTGATAGACCTGCTTAATGAATTTTATTGGCGGAAACTGAGCCTCTAGTTGGGTCTTTAAGTAAGATAGATCTTTGTGATCGTGAAGTAATATGGCAAATGCTTTTTCACCATCTCTACCACCTCGTCCTGCTTCCTGAAAATAAGCCTCAAGGCTGGCAGACGGCTGCAAATGAACCACTATCCTAACATGAGGATGGTCAATACCCATTCCAAATGCATTAGTAGCTACCATAATTCGGCGTTGGTTATTTATCCAATCATCCTGTTTCTGCGAACGCTCGTCCTTCGTCAGTCCTGCATGGTAGT
>SLDF01000250.1 GCA_007125435.1 Saprospiraceae bacterium | reverse complement strand
TACTTTATACTTCCTGCTTCATCGGTCGCGTAGCACTTGAGGCTATGCTCTCTCTTCAGCACTCGTCTAAAGTAAAATTCTCTAAGCTCTAGCTCTTTTCAGACGACACCAAGTGTAGCCCTTGGGCTATGCGCGTATTTTTTTACTTCGATCTCACTCAAAATAGTTGCGACTTAGATCATACGACGACTATTTTCAGACTCGTTTCGGGGCTCGCTATACGCTCGGTCCTGAGGACTCACTCGCATGCGCTCGTGACCCACTACACATCGCTGATGGAATGCTCGAGTGTTATTGACGGACTTTCCGTGCGACAAAGAATAAGGATCCCCGCTCATCTTTGCCATCGAGAACTTCGCCACTTCTCTTGACATAACCAATGTTATATACATCAATAACTTCAAACCCTGTTTTCTCAAGGAGACTTACCATCTCTTCTCTGGTAAAGTAGTGTAAGAAAGAAAGCGCATGACCGTCTGCCTTTCGATAGAAAAGGTCACCCTTGTCATAGCCAAATCCTTCTAAGTGATCAGACTCAAATCTTCTCACAGCCTTAGGACCCCATTCATTTTGGTCTTCTTGATTAAAAACGTCGATGAACAGCAGACCTCCATCAGACATATGTTTGTGAATTTTTTTCAGAGCAGCGATTCGCTCTTCCTCAAATGGAATATGACCAAATGCATACAAAAATGTCGTGACATCAAATATATCATCGCCGACATTCACCCGCAGCCAATCACCGGCGATAGAACGCACATTGCGCTCTGTAGCCTGGCAGCACATTTCTTCACTGATATCTACACATGTGATATCATAGGCTCTTTCACTGAGCTCCCTGATTTTTGCAGCCCTTCGTCCGGTACCACATGCTATAGCAAGCGCTTTGTCAATTTGCTCAAGACCCTTGACTTTCTCAGCTATGAGCTGATTTATCTTTTGAACATACTGCTTTCTACTGTGATGTGACAGGTCAAACAAATCGTACTGTGAAGCCTGCTCTGCATAATATGCACCTATCATGGACTTAATCTCCTCAGATGAGGGCTTTGGCAAAACAGGGCACATTCTATGCGTCTGGGTCGGCATAGCTTCTAACATGGTTTGATAGACAAAAGCCCCCTCCTCTAAATCCCGAAAATGATCATCAGGCTCTAGAAAAGAAGCCGTGGCTGCCTTGTCGTTCAACGTGCCGATTTTACCACTTTCAAGGTCGTACACCTTTAAGCCATCTAATGTCTCCAGAGCAGGATAATAGAAATGACAAGTGATCAATTCCTTATCTTTTGAGGGGTTTCTGATGAGGTGAATAGTTCCATCAGGTTCATCGATGACACCGCCTTTTCGAGCATATAGCTGACTGGTGATAAACATCTTTCCATCCTTAATCTTATACTCTACATTTTCGCATATGCCATCCAAAACCCAAACATAGCCCCAAAAACCATCATGGAAGTGGACTGCACTCTCTACTTCCGGAGGCCATCTCAATAAAACGCACTCCAACGGCTCCATGCATAAAATGCGTCTAGAATACTTATCTTTTGACTTAATGTCTGGTAAATCATCATGGTAATTTGGGATTTTATTTTTGGCAGAACGCACAAATCTTCCCAGATTGTCATATGTCAACGCATTATTCGAAAATTCAGCCGAAATGACTTTCACCAATTCCTCCATATTCGCATGATTATTTTGTAAAGTTTATGATCCAGTGATCACTGTTAGTATAAACCTTAAGGTATTCAATACGACAATGCATAAACCCGGATTATGTATTGGAAATTCGTAATGAGGGTTAAAATCGACGAAGGAGATTCACGAATGCCATAAAAAAAATAAAAGCTATATGAGTAAATGGCAAAAAAATAAGTGATTTTGTGAATGAGTCATAGTCACCCCTACGGTGATTGAACAAAATCAAGCAAAGCACCTTGTTTTGAAGCCATTTTAAACCGTAATACCCGCCTGCTGCCATCGACAGGTGGCGGGCAGGGATTTTCTAATGCATAATCCGGGTTAAAGTATCACTGCCTGTCCATGCCACAATATACGAAAAAAAGCAAAGGCTGGAAAATTCGGGTAAGGCTTATAGACTGAAATTTAGTAGAGGCTATGACCTTTTTTGCAGATAATCTTTTGACCTCACTGGGTTCAAAGGATTTCTATGGGTATACAAAAAGTCCAGAGCGCTACCATCACTCTGGACTTAAATTTTTTTCATAGCATTAAGCTAATTATCTTAGCATTGAAGTTTTAGGGCCATTAATTGGCGTCGATGTCACCTTCTGCATTATTTTCAAAAATATTATTGCCCTGATCATCGTACGTCGAATTAGAGACTGCTCTAAGCCCCCATGACGCACTATTCGCTACTCTAGAGTGACTCATGCTAAGAGAAGCACCGTTGCGCAGGTAAATATTGGCATTATTAGATGTGCTTCCACCACCGTATAGGACATCTACATACTGAAATTCATTACGCGGATTGTTGGAGCTAAAGAACCGAATATAATTAAAATAGCCTGGTGTCTCTACATCTCCTGTTACAGTGATTTTTTCATTTGGTGTTCCTATCATACTAAGGCTTCCTTCTTGCCTGACGTCCAGTGCGGCTCCAGGTCCCATCCTCAATTGAGCGCCTGGAGCTACGGTAAGGTCTGCTTCTATCAGATTAGAGCCGTTGAAAACAAATGGTATTTTTGTCTTTTTTATCTCCCCGGGAGTGGTCAATGTTCCATTGCCAACTCTGATCACATTGAATGAATTATTCTCTTCAATATCAGTTTCTTCATCTATGAAGGTAGCATGTGTGATATTATGTATAGACATTGGGTACAAGTCACATTGAGCAAAAAGATTATTTCTAAACTCAGAAAGTCTTGAATTGGCATTGGCTAATACAAGTCCATTGGTTTGACTATTTCTTATCTCAGTATCCTGCACTATGACTAGTGAATTTCCTCTTATAAAGACAATTGCATTTTGTGAAGAACTAGAGCCTGCATCTGAAATCTTGCAGTGAATAAGTCTATTGGCAGGATTATTGGAATCAAAAAAACGAAGGTAAGACCAAAACCCTCTTGTTTGTTGAACACCCTCGATAATTATAGGGTTGTCTGCAGTGCCTTCAGCCGTCAGTGACCCTTCAGCTCTAACGTCTATGGCTTGACCCGCAGATACTTGAATACGGACACCAGGCTCAATTGTAAGATTAGCGTTTAGTATCAGAGTTCTGGTAATCACATAATCTACAGCCGCCGGGTTATTAAACCTATTTTCAAGTACAGTAGGGGCAGAAATGGTACCAGAAATTTCTTCGGGCACCACGGAATCGAGGTCTTCAAAGTCGTCATCGTCTCTGCTACAGCTCACAAATAACAAAGAAGACATCAGCAATAAAATAAATCCATTTCTAAAAACTGTAATCATAATTTTTTATAGTATTTGGTTTTAAATAATTCTCTTTTCGGGAATAGGAGTAATCCTATGACATCGCTAAAGGACACAAGCAAATTACTAAGCAATGGCGTGCCTGTTACAATTTATCATCTCTGTCACATGTAGACACTGCATCAATAATCAAAAGGTTGGGATACAAATAAAAAGTCTTTTTTAAAAGACAGCAATTCAGTCTGTATGCTCAAATATCCCTAAAATCATATAAGGCTGTTTCTGCTATTAAGCAAAAAGTGTCTAATTGATATTCATTGATTTCTGCAGAACAAAAGTAATGATTTTTGTATAAAATCTTGCCGTAAGTCGCCTGACGACTCATCAGCTGATGTAAAGTACTTTTCAAATACCCTTAGTCAATCGTGTAACATCGATGGCTTGACTGAAGTAATCAAAGACAGGTGCAGAAATATCATACGCCTTAGCTGCAAAAGGATGTTCGAACTTTAGATTATGTGCATGTAGGCACAAAAATGGGATTTTGAAGACAGCATTGAAGTATTTATTTTGCTTTACATCGCCGTGTTTTTTATCGCCAATAATTGGGTGTCTCAGGTGGGCTAAATGCTTTCTTATCTGATGTCGTCTGCCGGTCACCGGCTTGCACTCGATCAATGAGAAGCGGGCTGTATCATATCGATTGCCTATACTATGAGCGATTTCAGACCTGCTCAAGCATCGATAATGCGTGATCGCATCCTGAGGCTTTAGTTTTCTAGTTTCTTCATCAGATAATGCTTTATCAATGACGCCTGAGTCATCGATCCACCCTCGGACAATTGCCAGATAAGTTTTCTCTACCTTTCTCAACTCAAAAACCTTACTGACTTCAGCAGCCACTTCGGCACTTTTAGCAAACAAAATAACGCCCGAAGTGGCTCTATCTAACCTATGAATCGTATATACATGGCGACCAATCTGATTGCGCAGTTGCTGTAAGAGAAAGACAGTATCTTCACTTAGTCTGGTCTTGTGCACTAAAATACCGGGAGGCTTATTAATAGCAATGATGTATTTGTCTTCGTGTAATATGTCAAATGAGTCGGTAGAGACCATAAGCTTACTTCTGCTGAATTATCATTGAAGTCAAAGTTATAAATACTTAAGATACGCCATATAGAATAGGATGGTTTTTGACTAGTAGTGAGGTATAGACTTATACCCGAATTATGCATTAGAAAATCCCTGCCCGCCACCTGTCGATGGCAGCAGGCGGGTATTATGGCTTAAAATCGACGAAGGAGATTCACGAACACAAATAAAGAAAACAAAACAGCGTCAATAAATGGCTTTAAAAATGAGGCGCTAGCCTACTGCTTGACATTAAACAGCGAAGCGTAAACTTTGAATTCGCTTCGCTCATGTTTAACTCACTATCGTTCGCGTTTAGTTCGCTTTGCTCACTGTTTAACTCGCTACGCTCGCGTTTATAGCAGAGCTTCTATTGAGAATTTTTCTGCAGTTTGTTAGTAAGGAGCTTTTATCCCAAAAAACTTGAAAGCTTACAGTAATCTTCAAGCATAAACAGCGGAGTGGATAAAGTCCACGCAGCGTAAACGTTTGAG
>SLDF01000105.1 GCA_007125435.1 Saprospiraceae bacterium | reverse complement strand
TATCTATTTTAGAGCTAAATGGAATATTACTTCAAAACAAGATGAAAGCGATATTTTCATATACAATTGTGATGATGCACGTCTCTGTAATGCCGTTTTAGCAAGGAATATTTCGCCTGTTCTTAAGCCAATAGGTTTGAGAGAATGGTCTTTTTCTGAATTTTATGATAACAATGATAATCATTGGGAATATCATCAACTGCCTTTAAGTGGTCGTCACAATGCCTATAATATGATGGCAGCCCTGGCGGTGGCAGAGTCGTTGGGTTTAGAACGCTCACGTAGCATAGTGGCCATGCAAAACTTCGTTAATGATCCACATAGATTAGAACTGGTAAAAAATGAAGGTGGTGTACGGTGGGTAAACGACAGCAAGGCGACCAATGTAGATGCTGTATACTTTGCAATAGAGGCAATGGATGGTCCGGTAATATGGATTGTAGGAGGTATTGATAAAGGTAATGACTACAACACATTACTCCCTGTGATGAAAAGTAAAGTTAAAACCATTGTTGCCATGGGAAGTAGCAATGATAGAATACTTGATTTTTTCAGACCATTGGGATACGAAGTGAGAGATACAAGATCAATGTCAGAAGCTGTGGCAGTATGTAAAGCTCTGGCTATAAACGGCGACATTGTGCTGCTTTCACCGGCTTGTGCCAGCTTCGATTTGTTCAAAAATTATGAAGATAGGGGAGAGCAATTCAAAATTTTTGCATTGAAGTGAAAAAAAATAGTCTGTAATACAGATATATATAGTTTTAATTTGTAATATTGCACTTGAACAAATAATTATAGGTTAGCAAAATCTATAATTTGATGTCAAAATAAGAAAACCATAATGCTCGTAGGAAAAGTCATAGATCAAGAGCTGAAGGGGGACAAAGGAATCTGGCTCATACTGTTGTTGATGTCTTTAGTCTCTTTATTAGCCGTGTACAGTTCAACTGGTACACTTGCCTTTCTTGAGAAGGGGGGCAATACGAGCGCTTATCTATATAGGCATGCCGGTATCCTGGTATTTGGCCTCTTTCTGACATATGTTTGTCATTTATTGCACTATTTGAAATATGCGCGTGTGTCGCCATATTTGATCTTAATTGCTATACCCTTACTGTTATACACGATACTATGGGGTGCTGAGATCAATAATGCACGTCGGTGGATAGAAGTACCATATTTGGGATTGACTTTTCAATCGTCTGACTTTGCCAAGCTGGCATTGATCATTTACATGGCGCGTACTTTATCACTCAAGCAAGACTTAATTAAAGACCTCAAAAAAGGATTTATACCTATGATACTACCTGTAGTCATCATCTGTGGTTTGATTGCACCAGCCAATTTATCAACAGCAATAATTTTATTCTTCACGTGCGCCATAATGATGTTTGTTGGAAGGGTAAGTATGAAACACTTGGGGATGTTAGCCTTGTGCGGCGGGTTTATGATGATGCTGATTATTGGTATTGGTAAGTATTCTCCTGAGAATGTCAGATTGGCGACATGGAGTTCGAGGATAAGTGCATTTATGGGTGAGACGAGTGAAGATTATCAGATCACTAGAGCTAAAATAGCCATAGCTAATGGTCAATGGACAGGTGTCGGACCAGGCAATAGTTTCCAAAGAAATTATTTACCCTATCCTTATGCTGATTTTATATATGCTATCATATGCGAGGAGTATGGACTTTTGGGGGGTGTAGGTGTACTGTTCCTATATTTGTGGCTTTTTTACAGATGTGTTAGATTAGTGACGTTGAGTCCGAGGGCATTTGGTGCCTTATTGGCTATGGGGCTGAGCTTATTGCTTATGGTTCAGGCATTTACCAATATTGCTGTTAGTGTAAACTTACTTCCAGTGACAGGGGTGACATTGCCATTGATCAGTATGGGGGGGACATCAATTTTATTTATAAGTATTACGCTTGGTATCATACTAAGTGTAAGTCGACATATAAAGAAAGAAGATATAGAAGAAGAAACGTTGGCAAATGAGTCGGCGTAGACGGATTATTTTAAGTGGCGGAGGAACAGGGGGACATATTTATCCTGCAATCGCTGTTGCTGATGCGCTTAAGGAAATTGATCCGGACATTGACATATTATTCGTAGGTGCTAAAGGCAGAATGGAGATGGAGAAAGTGCCGGAAGCAGGCTATTCAATTGAGGGTTTATGGATATCTGGTTTTCAGAGAAAGATCACCATTGATAATCTTTTATTCCCATTGAAGTTAGCAAGTAGTTTATGGAGAGCGGGAAGTATACTTGGTAGGTTTAAACCAGACTTAGCCATAGGTTTTGGTGGCTATGCAAGCGGTCCATTGCTTCAAATGGCAGTTAGAAAGGGCGTTCGGACGGCTATTCAAGAACAAAATGCTTTTCCGGGCGCAACCAACAGGCTATTGGCTAGGCAGGTCGATAAAGTCTTTACGGCTTATCCTGATATGACAAGCTATTTTGCATTAGAAAAGACTTTCTTTACCGGTAACCCTGTAAGAAATGCACTATTGGAAAGCCAGGAAGGTAAGACGTCATCGAGAGACCACTTTGATTTGAGTAAAGAAAAGTTAACGGTTTTGGTCTTTGGTGGGAGTTTGGGTGCCGGAGTACTTAATGAAGCTATGGATAATGCGTTTTCTCTTATAAGAGATGATGACAGTATTCAATGGATATGGCAAACAGGACAGTTTTATAAAGAAAAATATAGAAATTCTGCAACGGCAGGGTTGAAGCATGTCAAGCAAGTGACTTTTTTGAATAGAATGGATATGGCTTATGCCGCTGCGGACCTGGTGGTTTGCCGTGCCGGAGCTCTAACTATCAGTGAGTTGAGTGTGTTAGGTAAATCGGCAATACTCGTACCTTCTCCTCACGTAGCTGAGGACCACCAAACCAAAAATGCACTTGCACTAGAAAAAGAAAATGCTGCTGTTTATTTAAGTGAAACAAAAGCAAAGTATTTGATAGAAGAGGCTATCAGTTTAGTTAGAGATGAACATCAATTGAAAAATCTGAGTGAAAACATCAAAAGACTGGCTAAGCCGAATGCCTCTAAAGAAATTGCAAAACATGCGTTAGCGTTGATAACATGAATAACGAGATTGTCGTAAATCTGAATGATGTCAAGAGTATATATTTTCTAGGCATTGGAGGAATAGGAATGAGTGGCCTTGCTCGCTATTTTCAGACTAGATCTGTAAATGTGAAAGGCTATGATAAGACAATAACACCACTTACCAGAAAGCTGGAAGAGGAAGGGATGGATATCCAGTACATTGAAAAGACGGAGCATTTGCCGGATCATTTGGACTTGGTTGTTTGGACACCGGCGATACCTGGTGATAGTCTGCTATTACATGAAGTGAAGCAAAGAAAGATACCTTTACTGAAGCGATCAGCGGTTCTAGGCCTGATCAGCCGAGAAATGACGACACTAGCTGTTGCGGGTACGCATGGGAAAACAACAACTTCGACGATGTTGGCTCATTTGCTAAAATCATCTTCTAAAGATTGTACCGCCTTTGTGGGAGGAATCAGTAGCAATTATGGGTCTAACTATATACAAGGCGATGGTGATTATCTTGTATTGGAAGCTGATGAGTTTGATCGGTCGTTTCTGCAGCTAAAGCCCATGATGGCAATTTTGACCAGTATGGATCCTGACCATCTGGATATCTATGGTAGCCCAGATGAGATGAAAAGCGCTTATGAAGCCTTTTTGCGTTTGGTTGACAAAGATGGATTATTGGTGGTACATCATCCATTAATGGCAGACTTGGGTAGGGACAATTATCCGAATGCAAAAACCTATGGTATTGAAGCTGGTGATTACTCAGCAGAGCGTATTGAAGCAAGTGGTATGCAGGTGGAGTTTGACTTTGTTTTTAAAGAAGGAAGGTGGGATAGATTGAGAATGCAAATGCCGGGTGAACACAATATAAGCAATGCCATCAGTGCATTAGCTTTAGCTAAAGAGTCCGGTGTTACTGAATCGGAGGCCAGAGAGGCATTAGGAAGCTTTAAAGGTATAAAAAGAAGGTTTGAGTTGATAGGGTGTAGCGAGCAGATATTTTACATCGATGATTATGCTCATCATCCGGGAGAAATAGAAGCAATTATTAAAGCGTGTAGGCAGTCATTTCCGGGGAAAAAGTTGACCGGTATTTTTCAGCCCCACCTTTACAGTCGGACAAGAGATTTTAGCAATGAGTTCGCAGAGGCGCTGGATGAATTAGATGAGTGCATTGTCATAGACATTTATCCTGCGCGAGAGTTACCCATCGAGGGTGTGGATGCAAAATTAATAGTGGGTAAAATGAAAGGAGATAAGGTTTGTTATATGAAAAAAGGAGACATTATCTCATTGTTAAAGAAAATAGATATTGAGATTTTATTGACAATAGGAGCGGGAGATATTGATCAAATGGTGATTCCCATAAAAGAAGCGCTCTTTAAAGATTAGAATAGGATATATAACTTATGAAAAAAGTACTTATAAATATTACAGTAGTATTAGGAGCCGCCTTGATGGTGTGGGTTCTGGCATCTGCTGTCAATAGGACAATGAGTACCAAGTCAGAAATGATAAAATATAAGTTGTTGGGGGAGGTTTCAAGTCACAGCTTGATCCACGAGGATGATCTGAGAGTCATCATGGATAGAAACTTCAATGACCTTTTGATTGGTGCATATGTATCAGATGTTGATGTCAAAGCAATAGAGCAGCGGTTCATGGAAGAGCCATATCTGGAGAAAGTAGATGTATATTTAGATGCTAAAGGCATCTTGCATATTGAAGTCACACCCAGAGAGGCTATGTTTAGAGTGATGATGAAAAATGGTAAGTCCTACTTTATTGATCGCAATGGTGTAGCCTTCCCGCTGTCCAGACATTATACGCCAAGAGTACCTGTAGTGACGGGTCATATACCGGTCTATCAGGCACAATTAGTAGAGAAAGATAGTAGTATATTAAGTGATGTATATGAACTTGTGAGTCATATCAGTAAAGATAAATTTTTAAAAGCCCAGATTGAGGAACTTTATGTAAATCCAGATGGGTTAATAGAAATGATTCCAAAGGTTGGTAATCATAGGATTATATATGGTAAACATTCTTCAGGTGATATGGCTGACCGTCTGGAAAATCTGAAGATATTTTACAGAGATGGCCTTTCTAGTGAAGGCTGGAATAAATACAGCTCAATTAATATTGAGTATAAAGGCCAGGTGGTTTGCAGTAAATAGGCAGCTTTCCGGGTCTCGATATAAGGTAAGAAAACTATTTGAAAACGTTTTAATTTTTGTAGAATGGAAAGCTACAACGAACAGGTCGGTAATACTGTTGTCGCAGTAGATATTGGAACCACTAAGGTATGTGCCATTGCAGGTCGGCGCACTCAACATGGTAAAGTAGAAATACTTGCGGTGAGTAAAGTTGACTCTGAAGGCGTATCGAGAGGTGTCGTCTCCAACATTGACAAGACTTCAAAAGCCATTGCTGAGGCTGTAAAGTCAATTCAGAATCGGATAAAAGCCGATGTCAAAAAGGTATACGTAGGTATTGCTGGCCAGCACATCAAAAGTCTTCAGCACAGAGGTATTTTGATGAGAGAAAACGCCCATACTGAAATAGGTGAAAAAGATTTGGAGCGGTTGATCAATGATATGTATCGTTTGGTTTTACCTCCCGGTGATAAAATCCTCCATGTTTATCCTCAAGAATTTACGGTTGATAATGAGCCTGGGATAATAGATCCTGTTGGTATGTCAGGTGTGAGACTAGAGGCAAACTTCCATATCGTCACAAGTCAGGATACAGCCTCCAGTAATCTCAAGCGTTGCTTTGAGAGAGTAGGGTTGCATGTAGAAGAAATCATTCTTGAACCAGTAGCTTCTTCTTTCGCTGCATTGACAGACGAAGAAATGGAAGCTGGAGTAGCATTAATAGATATAGGTGGTGGTACGACGGATTTGACCATATTCCACGAAGGTATCTTAAGACATACTGCGGTCATTCCTTTTGGCGGCAATGTGGTTACCAAAGACATCAAAGAAGGTTGTACGGTCATGCAGCAGCAAGCAGAGAAGCTAAAAATCAAATTTGGCTGCGCCATAGCTGATGAAGTGACCGATAATAGGATCATTACCATCCCCGGATTCAAAGGGAGAGACAATAAGGAGATATCTGAAAAGAACTTATCCCTAATTATACAAGCAAGATTAGAAGAGATATTTGATTATGCTTTGAGTGAAATCAGACGCTCAGGTTTTGAGTCAAAATTAATAGGCGGATTAGTATTGACCGGTGGAGGTTCCCTACTTAAGCATATCGATCTACTTGCAGAATTTCATACAGGCTTGCAGACCAGAATTGGACATCCTATAGAAAATCTAGCTCATGGGTATGCGCCACAGCTTTCTAGCCCTATATATTCGACCAGCATTGGGTTATTGATCTATGGCATTAATAACTCTAAAGCAGATGGCGTTGATTTTTGGGAAAGTGAGCCCATGAACACAGCATTGCAAAATAACTATCATATCGAGCACGAACCATTTTCAGATAGCAGTGCTGATGGTGGCGGGCAAGTTGTAGAAAAAAAGAAAACAAGCACATTAAGAGGGCACAAGCTTGGCAGTTTTTTTGAGACGGCTTTTAGGAAGACTCAAGAGTGGTTTGAGGCAGCGCCTGATAATGATTTTAGATAAGATTAAGAAGATTAAGATCTCAAGTACATATTTAAACTACAAGTATTATGATGGAATTTGACTTACCCAAAGAAGAACCTTCAATCATCAAAGTTATTGGTGTGGGAGGTGGTGGCAGCAATGCTGTCACACACATGTACCAGCAGGGCATTGTAGGTGTTGACTTTGCAATCTGCAACACTGACAATCAATCATTAGAATTAAGTCCAGTGCCGGTAAAGATACAATTAGGGCCAGGGTTAACCGAAGGCCGGGGCGCCGGCTCTAAACCAGAGGTTGGTAAACAAGCTTGCATTGAATCCATAGAAGATATTGTTGCCTTTTTAGAAGATAGTACTAAGATGGTATTCGTCACAGCCGGTATGGGTGGTGGTACGGGCACAGGTGCTGCCCCTATCATTGCAAAGGTGGCTAGAGAGATGGGTATCCTGACTGTCGGTATCGTGACATTGCCTTTTAGGTTTGAAGGTAGCCGAAGAGGCAATCATGCTGTAGAAGGGTTAGAAGAGATAAAGGAGAACGTGGATGCCCTCATCATGATATCCAATGATAAATTGCGTGAGATGCACGGTAACTTATCCATTTCTGAGGCATTTGCTCAGGCTGATAATGTGTTGACAACTGCAGCAAAGGGCATAGCAGAAATCATCACAGTGCCAGGCTATGTCAATGTCGACTTTGAAGATGTGAATACTGTCATGCGAGGTAGCGGTGTAGCCATCATGGGTACAGCAGTAGCAGAAGGACAGGATAGAGCGCGTAAAGCAGTTGAGATGGCACTGTCTTCATCTTTGCTTAAGGATAATGATATCACCGGCGCCGAGCATATTTTACTCAATATCACTTCGGGTAATAAAGAAGTGACGATGGACGAAATAGCTGAGATTACAGATTTTGTACAGACAGAGGCCGGCTATGGTACAGATTTGATCTGGGGTAACTGTCAGGATCCGGACTTAGAGGATAAGATCAGCGTGACCATAATAGCTACTGGCTTTAAAAGTAGTGTAGATGATGCTTCTAGTGCTGAAGAGATGAACACTGAAACGGTATCTCTTGAAGACGTACCCAACGAGTCTGTCAATAAAGCACAATTCGATATTCGCGTGAATGAGTCAGAAAGTCGACGCCATATTAATGAAGATTATAACGATCGACCTTCTATCCAGAAGTACACAAAATCACAAGGCTTAGATGCTGATCCATTTGTCAATAATGGTGAGCCTGATCCCAGGCAAATTGAAAAATTAGAAAAAGAGCAGGAGAGAAGAGAATTGCTGAGACAGATGAATATAAAGCTCAATAATCCGCAGGCAGTTCTCGAATTAGAAAAAGAGCCCGCTTACAAAAGGCGTAGAGTCAGCCTCGAAGACGTATCTCACAGCTCAGAGACAACATATTCAAAATATATGATTTCACCGGATGAAACTCCGGAGATCAGGATGGATAATAGATATCTCCACGACAATGTGGATTAAAGATATACAAGAATCTCGTCTTTACTTGAGTTAGGTTTATTTGTTCATGGGTCGGCTGGGATGCTCGATTTCGGCCGCCCATATTTTCAAAATAAGGTAGTAAAGGAACAGAGATGCGAATAAAATACACAAAGAGAAATTAAAGTCCAATTGAGCAGTCAATGCGGATTAAAGATATACAAGAATCTCGTCTTTACTTGAGTTAGGTTTATTTGTTCATGGGTCGGCTGGGATGCTCGATTTCGGCCGCCCATATTTTCAAAACAAGGTAGTAAAGGAACAGAGATATAGGTAAAATACACAAAGAGAAATTATAATCCAATTGAGCAGTCAATGCGGATTAAAGATATATAAGAGTCTCGTCTTTACTTGAGTTAGGTTTATTTGTTCATGGGTCGGCTGGGATGCTCGATTTCGGCCGCCCATATTTTCAAGTTTGGATGATAAGGCAATTCATTTTTTTTCAGTGTTAGGTTCATTGTTCATGGGATGCTGCAGGTACTCGACCTTAGTATCCCATTTTTTATTCTATTGATTTTCTTTAGGGCATCACCCTCCTCTTCGTTACGGGTCGCTACGTTTCAGGGCTCACTATTCGTTCGGCCTCTGCTCCACTATCGCTCCGCAGAGTCTAGCTCCTGAAGTCGCCACCCTTTCACATCGCTGATGCAATGGTCGTAGTAAAATGACATTTAGTAGTAAATTATTATGTAAATATTGCCAATATTGATCATCCATTTATTTTGGCTAGTGTATATTCAGAACAACAACAATATACTGCTACCTCTAAGAAGTCGAGTCACGCTCAATAATATAAGTTCAATATAATTCTTGCTGCTATCCCTATTCGAGCAGTGTAGCCTAGTTAATACTCAACGACTTATTAATAGCGCACAGCGTCAGCCCTGGGTTTGCAAATTTATCACCAAATGTTTTGGCGCTATTAATTGTCTGAACTATGATTTATATGATTTTGGGATGGCCATGATTATCAGCCTTATGGGCAGGTTGGTTTATTTTTATCAGATAATTATCCTTATGGCAGGTAATTTATGATCTTAAAGTTTGGGATTCGCACCGATGGTGCTACTGATCTTTTTTTATTTTGAAGTTAAATAGTTCGCTTTGCTCACGTTTATAGCAAAGCATCTGTTGCAGATTTTTCAGTAGCTTTTTAATTAGATTGTATTGTATAAATAGAACTTGAAGGCCTTCATCCTACTTCAAGCATAAACAGCGTAGATAGCAACGCTATCGCAGCGTAAACGTTTGAGAAAGCGCAGCGTATCTCAAACATTAAACAGCGAAGCGTTAAACTTTTGATACCCGACAACTGACAACTGACAACAGACAACCGATTTTCTGCGTGAGGGATAGAAGCGATATGAGTGGCTGTCGAATGGTGAGCAGGAACATGTATGTGGGGGCGACCGGATGGAAGCCACCAGATACATTGTGACTGCCCATGAGACAGTCAGGAATACAAGCGGATAGCCCGACCTCCATCTCGACCCTAGGGAGAGATGGAGGTCACGCCAAAAACAAAACAAATAAATGCCATCAGAATCTAACCTTTTTCTACTAAATTAGCAGCCATTGTAAAATGAATTAATGATGACAGTATTTGATAAGATAGATCGGGATATGCGCTTCCTGACGGATTGCTTTGCGGAAGTGATGGAAGAGATCGGAGAGTCAGAGCTGGCAACCTTGCTACAGTCAGAACTGAGTAATAAGGGGATGAACGAAGCTCGTGGTGAGCTGGAAGAAAAGCATATACAGGTACTGAGTATATACCTGCAGTTGATGAATCTGGTGGAGGAAAATGCCTCGGTGCAATATAGGCGCAGTGTGACAGATGAGGAAGGCGCCGGAAAAATCAGAGGCTCATGGGTGGAGACATTCAAGAGACTCGAGTCGCGTGGTCTATCGCCCGAAGAGATATCCGGTGTGCTATCTAAGGTCTGTGTGTCACCAGTCTTGACTGCTCATCCTACAGAAGCCAAACGTATATCTGTACTGGAAATGCACCGTGCACTTTATCTCAAACTGGTGCAAATGGAAAACTCCACATATTCAAATATGGAGCAGTCCATCATCAGAGATGAGATAAAGGCGCTGATAGAACGCTGGTGGCGTACTGGAGAAGTTTATCTGGAAAAGCCAACAGTGCGGTCTGAGCGGAATAATGTGCTGCATTACTTCACTAAGGTGTTTCCGAGACAGCTGGTCAAGAGTGACCGACAGCTCATGCAGAGTTGGATGGCTATGGGCTACGATAAGTCGCTACTACAAGATCCATCTAATTTTCCTGCGGTAAAGTACGGTAGTTGGGTAGGTGGCGACCGGGATGGGCATCCTTATGTCACAGCTGAGATCACGGCAGAGACGCTGATCGCTCATCGAACAGCCGCTATAGACCTGATCAAATCTCAACTGCTCGATCTGGCAGCTAATATGACTTTTTCGTCAATTAGAAATGATGTACCTGCTTCCCTTTTAGATAAAATAGACCGTCTGAAAGGGGTGTATGGACCAGAGGGTGTATTGGCTGTAGAAAGAAACCCATATGAGCCATGGCGACAGATTATAAATCTTATTCTTTTAAAGTTGGAAAGCACTGAGAAATGGGATGGGGCTCTCGATCAATCCGGCTATCAGAGTTCAGCAGAACTCCATAAGGATATTAAATTCATTAGGGAAAGCCTCATTCAAATCGGTGCAGATCGCATAGCTGAACAGTATATATTTCCTATAGAGCGGCATATTCTTTGTTTTGGATTTCACCTATGTCGATTGGATATCCGGCAAAACTCTGCATACCACGACAAGGCACTGGGACAAATATTAAGCGCAGTATCCCCTGATGAGAAGCCATTTGAAGAATGGACTGAAGATGAACGTGTGGCTTTCATGGTAAAAGAACTGAAGAGTAGTCGTCCATTTGGGACAAGCGATAGCAGGTTCGGTGAAGAGGCAGATAAGGTGCTAGGGTGTTATAGAGCCGTCAAAGCCCATGTAGATAGATACGGGCGTGATGGTATAGGTGCTTTCATCATCAGTATGACGAGGCAGGTCAGTGATATGTTGATGGTCTATTTATTTTTCAGAGAAGTCGGCTTGGACCTCAAAGCTTATAATGTGGTGCCCTTATTTGAGACCATAGAAGATCTGGAGCAGTCGTCCAAGATCATGAATGATTATCTCCGGCTGCCTATGATTCAGGAAAGTGGTAGAGATAAGTATGAGATCATGCTGGGCTACTCTGACAGTAATAAGGATGGAGGCATCATAGCAAGTCGATGGCATATCTATAAGACAGAGGAAGCACTTACCAAAATAGCCAATCAGCATGGCAAAACCTTTCGGTTTTTTCATGGTATAGGAGGCACCATCAGTAGGGGAGGAGGGAAGTACCACCGGTTTTTGGAGTGTATGCCGGAGGGTAGTTTGAGCGGTGAGATGAAGTTGACAGTGCAGGGAGAGACCATCTCCCAGCAATTTGGCAACTTGCTGAATGGCGTTTATAATATGGAGATGTTATTATCTGGTGTTACGCTTCAATCTGCTAAGTACTTCTATCCTCAAGATGAAGATGTCTTTCCTCGCGAGGCTATGGCAAAGTTTGCTGATTATGCTTACAAATATTACAGGTCTCTCATCCAAAAACCCGGTTTTGTTGGGTTTTATGGGGAAGCCACGCCAATTGATGTCTTAGAGATGAGTAAAATCGGATCAAGGCCGGCGAGAAGGACGGGGACGCGTTCGTTGGATGATTTAAGGGCTATACCATGGGTATTCAGTTGGAGCCAATCCAGATTTAACATTACAGGATGGTTTGGTATCGGATATGCACTGAAAGAGATGAAGGATAAGGATAAGGCGCTCTATCGCCAATTGTTGGACAATGCTGATCAGATACCTTTGCTCAGATATATCTTCATTCAGGTCGAGACTAATGTCATGAATGCAGACCCCAGATGGATGAGTGCATATGGTGAAATGGTAAGAGATAAAGATTTGAGTACGGATTTTATGCCATTTATATTATCAGAGTACGAGCGCAGTCAGAATGAATTAGAGCTTATGTTTGAAAGGCCAAGAGCAGAGCGAAGAGTAAGTCAATTGGACAATATTAATAGAAGACGTAAAGCCCTTGATGCACTACATAGACTCCAATTGAAAAAGCTGAGGAAATGGCGTGATCAGTCCGGGAAGGAAAACGCAGATCTTGAGGGCACTATAAAAAAGCTCTTGGAGATCACAACGGCATTAGCTAATGGACTGAAACATACAGGTTGATGGTTGATTTTGCTTTATCTATAAAGTAACACATCGCCCTTTATGAGCTCAGTCGTTCCATCAATATATTCTGCTATGAGGTAGAATACAAATACACCGGGATTGAGCCGGGTGCCTCTAAGTATACCATCCCATCCAAAAAGCGGATCATTGGGCGGGAAATCAAAGGCTTCATACATGATACTACCCCATCTATCCCAGATTTTTATTTCCTGGATACGCGAAACGCTTGGATCAGTAAAAACCATGAATACATCATTGAGGCCGTCACCATTGGGTGTAAATGCATTGGGTACAAAAATATTACCCGGCTGATAAACCCTCAGAAAGATCTGGCTTGTCACTTCACAGCCATTATTATCAATTAATGTCAAAGTATACAGGATGCTGTCTTCAGGGGTCGATGTGGGCTCTATACAGTCATCGCAATCCAGCCATATTGGCGGCTCCCAATAAAATGAATCTATACCGGAAGCCAAATCATTGAATTCAGGAATAATGGTATGGGAATTACCAAGCCTTACAATCACATCCGGTCCGAGATCGACTTCGATCAATGGTGCCTGAATAATCGTGACTATGGTATCCAAAAAGCAATCACCCTGGTCGGTCACAAAAATTCTATATTCCCCTGCTGCAAGATCTGTAAAGACACCTTCTTCCGGGTTGGAGAAACTCTCACCTTCAAACACTATGTCATATGGTGGTATGCCTCCGGTGATCTCGTTGACATTAATACTACCGTCAGCTTCTCCTTCGCAACTGGCTTGTGCTTCTAGATCAAAGGCAAATAATAATCGCCTATATGTGACATTAACTGAATCAACGGTCACACACCCAAATGTACTGGTGAATTCTAAAAAGTAAACGCCTTCAACACTTACAGAAGGATTGGGCGAAGTGGCTTCTTCCGGACTGATGTCTGGGCCGGACCAAAGGTACTCTCCTTCAGGAGGGTTTTCGACGCCTAGCTCTACATCTACTTGTAAGCATGCCAGAAATTGATCAAACCCCGTATTGACAGGATTCTCAGGAAAATAGTCCAGATTAAAGTCGGTAAATTTCATACAGCCATTATTATCTGTAACTGTGACTTGGTATGTGGTGGCAGCAACGGCAAAAATAGAAGGTGCGATCTCTCCTGTTGACCATTCCACAGTGCCTAGAGAAGGGTCTAAACTTAGCTCAGTACTATCACCTATGCAAATAAAATCTTCACCTGTAATCTCAGGTGTAAAATCAGGATATTTTTCTAGCTGGACAAAAACGGTACTGTCACACCCAAAGCTCGATACAAGGTCGACTTCAAAAGCTCCCGGGGTTTCAAAGAAATTTTCACCAATGACAATACCATCGTCGATACAGAAAAATATAGTGGTATCTACCTCATATGTTGGTCGTTGAATCAGTTGAAACTGCACCGTGCTATCGCATCCATCCGGCAATGGAATAATAACCTCATAATCACCGGGCTCCGAGAAAAACTGATTACCTACCTGTATACTGTCACCGACACAAACATTTTTTTCCAGGTCTTCAAAGGGGTCTTCTCTGACTACAATTGTAAATACTGCTGTGTCTGAGGGGTTGCAATTACTAGGATCTTCAATGATTAGCTGTACTTCATAGGTTCCAGGAGTATTGTAGGTATGCTGAGGTTCTTCTTGATCAGAAGTAGTACCATCTCCAAAATCCCACGAAACCGATATTGGATCTCTGGTTGATTCATAGCTAAAAGTCGTTTGAAAAGGCGCGCAGCCAATTTCAGGTTCACCACCGGCGGTAATGATTTGTAGACCTGGCATTTCAAACCTAAACTTAAAACCCGCCATATTACAGTTAGAAGAGCCATTATTCCGTCTCCAGGCATTTGGCGTAGTAGGAAAATTGTTAGTACCACCGCAACTAGCACACGTAGCCTGGTATACAATACCATTTTTATCAAATCTGCTCATTCCACCATCCACATGATCGCCTTGCCCATCAATCTCTCCAAAGTAGGTGGCATAGATTAAAGACTCCGCATCAGCACTTAAATTGATCAGGTAAAAATTGGACCCATTTGTCAAGGACTGAAAAGCATCTGTTGTTACTGGCATGTTGTTAGTATTACCTGTGCCTTCCAGATTGGTTCTTCCGCCCCATCCTACGGCGTAAATATTTTCACACACATCGACGAGGAATGCCGTAGGAGAAATATTGACTAGGTTAGTATTCGGTGATCCAAAGGTGGTAGAAAATAAGGTTGTATTGAGATCTGGGTTTAATTTGTGTATAAATTGTGTAGCGTTTCTGTTGAAATAGACATTTCCGACAATTGGATAGTTACCTTCAGTCTGTCCAAATATATATACATTTTCGGATTGATCTGTTTCTATCATATACGCCTGATCGTAAGCGCCTGTGCCCAAATATGTACCGGCTGTAAAAGTTCTGCCATCTGACCTTATTTTTAATACATAACCATCAGCTTTGCCACCTTGAAAGTTATTGATCAATCCCCCTTGCAGTGGTGCGAGGCCTGCATTTACGGTGCCACCACATATGATCACATTATTGCCACCATCCAAATCTATGCCATAGCCGGCATCGGCTCCAGTTCCCCCAAAATAAGTCGCCCAGACAGCTGAACTTAGTGAAGCATTGAACTTTACTACAAAGGCATCCTGCTGACCGCCAAAATTGGGCTGGGCATTTCCCACTACCCGTGGTAAAGTGGGCGAAGTAGTATTGGATACAACATATATAAAGCCCTGATTATCCACAGCTATATCACCTCTGGAGTCATCTCCATAATTATGACTAAGTCTGAAATGTAAATTAACGCCTTCATTACCCATACCACCGAATAAGGTCGAAGCCTCGAGTTCGGAGCCTTGCCGATTTAGTTTTGTGATAGCTATATCTGTGCCATTGGGCATCCATATGCTTTCATTGAGCATAAACACAGCACCTGACCCCCTTAATGTTCGCTGAAATGCATTTCCTGTTGTTGGGAAATTGGTAGAACTCGTCGTTGAAAGTATAACAAGTTCATCTTCCGGCGTACAAAAAAGACTGGACATCAGTTCATTGCTATTGCCCCCGATAAAAGTAGAAAAGATCAATTGGCTGCCATCAGACGAAAATTTACTAACGACTAAGTCTGTTTCTACTAATCCTGATCCGCCACCAAATTGAGTCTGAAATGAGCCCAGTGTTGTCGGATAATTTCGTCCCATAGCCACACCACCTACAAACATATTACCCCTGGAATCAAAGGTAGCTGAAGACCCCCAGTTATCCACCGGGCTACCTGAATAGGTCGAGAATATCAATGTCGGATCTATAGTCAACGTCCGACTTTGGTCATAACCCTCTGGAAGATCAAAAAAAACAGTTTTGCCCACAAGTTTATAGTGACAAGGGACTTCTACTATGCCACTTTCTGTTTCTTGATAAGCATATGGTTTGTGTTCTATGATCTCATTGATAGATGTGATGATGATCAGATGACCTTCATCATTGATCCTGATATCATCTACACCTTCGTACTTAAGTCTTATGTCACCGACTTTACCACCGGGTTTGAGAATGTAATCGCTTTTAAGGATTGATCCCTGACTATAAATGCTAAAATCTATGTGGTCATAGAGCTCCTCATAGTAGACATTTCTGAATACCGGAATAAAGGACTGCCATTTACTTTCATCATTCCCTTTTATGAAGTTGACATAGTGACTTTGCTTAGCCCTGCCTTTTAGTTGAACATTTGCATTGGCACCTATCCATTTGGCTTGATAAGCATGCCCATTGATGACAGGTGGCTCAGGATCGACTGCTTGTGCTGTAGACCTTTCTTCTGACGTCAGGCTATCTGATTTGTTATCTTTTCTGAATTGATGAAAATGGTCCTTGTCCAAAAAGGAGAAAGTCAATCGATCCTTTTCCAGATAAAGCATGCCGCCTTGTAGATCTACCCGATACTCTATTTGTTTTGGCCATTGACCTTTATTGATAACGTAGTTTAGTTCAGGCAAACCACCTCCATCATTTGCCTGAGTATTGAAGCTCAGCATTAAAGGAATAAGTATGAGTAGATAAAATCTCATAAGAGGTATTTGATTCTTACAGCTTGAGTTGTTAGTTCAATCAAAAAAACATTTTTCAAAGAAATAAACGTCCTGCATGTCCATTTCCTTATCTATAGATGCGATAAAACTAACACCTTTTGTTTTGATAAGGTTAATATTCTCGCGTAAAATTTAATAATTTAACAATTTAATGTATAAACTATGGGTGCATTTCAATTTACCGCTTTGGGCATCACCCTCCTCCTGTCGTCGTCGGGTCGCTATGCTTCACAGCTCCCTGAACGGTCGGCCCGGCTTCCACATTCGTTCCATCCGGTCTGGCTCCCTTAGGGTCGCCACTGTT
>SLDF01000286.1 GCA_007125435.1 Saprospiraceae bacterium | reverse complement strand
CCTGAGCTCCTATGCTCTCTCAGACCTTTTGTCTTTTATCTTTCAAAGCAACCTTTACCTTTTTGAAATTGAACATTCAGCTTTAATTTCTGCCAACTTCATACAGCCTTTCTCTCACTCAGCAAAGCCTGAAGTGCCTAGATCAAGGTAATCTTGAGCATAGCGAAAGATACTTAAAGCACACCTTACTCAAACTTTAAAAACTTGGTGCTGGCTACTTTTTTGTTATCAATAATGCTCAGCGTATATGTACCTACTGGTAACCTACTTACATCTAGTGTATACACATCTTCCCCGAAAGCCGATGGGAAGTTTTTCGTAGACAATACAAGCTGACCATTCATATTATAGATGTGGACTTCGTGTTCTCTGCCAAAATTTTCACTATTAAATGTATATTTTAGCTCATTAATGGTTGGATTGGGATAGACATTGTCAATAATGATATCGCTGAAGTCTCTGCCATAGGACTCTGCTAGTCTTTGCATAGCATTTGCAATATTAAGTCTACCACCTGAAGATGTAAAATCAGTCAGACTGCTTCTTTTATCGACACCATCCAAAATCGCCTGTCTGATGCGCAGTGCAGTCTCTGTAGGATTATTCATCATATCTTCATATAACATTTCTGAAGGCATGCTATATAATAAAGCTATTGCCCCTGCGACCAAAGGTGCAGAAAAAGATGTTCCGCGGTCTATCGTGTAATCATTACCCGGAGCAGTCATAATAATATCATGACCTGGAGCTCCAAGCTCTATACTATTCCTGCTAAAGCCTGCTCTTTCCACTTTTTCATCGTCTTCATTAGTGTTCGTAACAGCAATAATGGAGGCGCTTTCACAAAGAGGCGGAATATCACCGGCTATATCTATATTGACATCAGTATTGGTCACCGCAGAAGCTGTCAATATACCTCTATCAAGTAAATGATCAAACATGCTACAAAGCACAGGCATATCTTGAGGAAATACGCCATCGTATCCAAAAGATGCATTAAGTGCAACAACAAAGGCCCCTTCTTCACCCCCTGATTGATCGTAACGCTCTCTCATGGACAAGACATATTCAAGTCCCTCAATAATTTCGTCTTCAAACTCAATTCTACTGATCATTAACACTTTCACAGCCCAGTTTACGCCTGAAATCCCAATCGCATTATTGCCTTTAGCTCCAATTAATCCAGTCACACCGGTCGAATGACCATCGATCTCGTGATTATCCATACCTGTCCTCACATTCAGTCCCGCATAGTCGTCAACGTATCCGTTGTTATCGTTATCGATACCGTCATTAGGTATCTCTTGCCGATTGACCCACTGAGCGTCTCTTAACTCCTCATGAGAAAAATCAGCCCCTCTCCTCTCTAATACAGCTACGACAATGGTATCTCCGCCTAGAGTCACACCTCCAGTTGACTGCGCCCATGCTAAGTGAGCTCCTATCTTAGGCATATACCATTGAAGATCATAATCAGGATCATTGGGTGTAATACCATTGCGAAATTGAGCTCGTCTAGATGTCGTAAAATATGCGATATTTTCAATTCCCGATAAGTGTTGGTCTATCATATCTTCGTCGGTATCGATCCCCCATTGTATCCCATATGTATGCATTCGCATAGACAGGGGTCTTATCTCGATGTGGTCGCCCCATCGCTTTTGTAAGTTAATCAGGGAGGATTCCGCACCTTCCTTTATCTGTACGATTCTAAACCTTTCTTTAAATTCATCTTGCCCAAAGGTCACGAGCGGTAACAAAAGTGTTAAAACCGATACTGTTAGAGCAACAAACCATATTCTTATTCCCATCATCGTTGTATAATCATAAATAAGAAGTAATTATAAACTCTTCCGATGTACCAACATCATTAAGAAAGTTATTATTGTTTATTTTGATCCAAATTATGCATGTAAGCAGGGTTACAGAGGATCAAACATATGGCAAAAATATAAAATACTTAGCAAGGTTGTGATCTACCTTATGCAATTCATTTGAATACACGTAAAAAAAGATAAATGGTTTGATGAGGCCTCCTGAAAATTTACATGATTGACTTCAAATCTTCAAAGTAGTCAAATGAGCGCAATATCCTACTCCCATACCATGAAAACAGCTCACCATCCACAAGCATTAATTTGCTGTCTTTAAAGTGAGCAGAAAAAAATGACAAGTGCTTCTGTCCAAATGGAAAAGGTTCGGAAGATAAAAATATATAATCAGGTTGAAGTCTTTTTATGTCATCAATGGAAAGTTCAGGGTATCTTGTATATGTTTTACACACATTTTCAAGTCCCAAAATTTCTAGCATATGGTGAATAAATGTATCGCCCCCTACACTCATGATGGGCCGATGCCAAATAAGATAAAGCACTGTTTTTTGCATTTGGGGCTGATGGGCTTCATACCTGTTTTTCTTTTCATTCATATCAGCAATCATGTGCTTACCGATGGCTTGAGCACCCAACAACTCAGACAACAAAGCAATCATATCCATATTATCGCTCATAGTGCTGATGTCACTTATCCATACCGGTACTTCTTCTTCCAGTTTATCAATTTGTTCTTTTACATTCTCTTCTTTATTGCCAATGATTAATGTGGGATTGAGAGAAAGAATTTTCTCGATATTTAGATTCTTGGTGCCGCCAATTAGAGGGACATTCTTGACCTTTTCCGCAGGATGAATACAAAACTTTGTCCTGCCAACCACTCTATCACCGGCACCCAAATCAAATAACAACTCTGTCAGTGAAGGTACACAAGAGATGATTCTATCATTGTTTACCGGAACACTGACGTGTCGACCCAGCTGGTCAATGCTTTGACTCATCATATGATTTTTTATAGTTCTTTTCTCCGGCATGGATGGCAATATCAAGGTGATTTTCAATGGGCGGGATTGGACAATTGAAGCCATCACTGTAAACACACCAGGGGTTGTAAGCGAAATTAAAGTTGACTTCAATTTTCTGATCTTCAATCTGCAACTTATTCAATTCGAGATATCTACCACCTCCATAGGTTGTCACCCCGTTTGTCAAGTCCTTGAAAGGCAAAAATAGATTATTCTTATACACTGGATGCACTATAAATCTCCTATCTTGATAAAGTGCCAATTGCCTTGATTCTCCGTCAACCTCGAATTCGATATATCCCTTCTTTATATAGGTCCTTGTCTTGCCGGAGTACAACTCCATTTCAAAAGAATCTTCAGTATCAGCAGGCTTAAATTGGCATTGAAAAATAAACGATGTATCTAAATCATAAAAGTCAAGGTACAATGTATCATCTGCACTATATGGCGATCGATCACCTTGTTGTAAATTATCTACAGTATACCTCATACGGTACTGATCTAGCTCAGCCTGTCGATCTTGACCAAATAGCACTTGACTACACAAAAAATATACTAAAATAATAGTCTTCCATTTTACTTGTAGTACAGATCGGTAAATATTAGAGATATTAATTCTTATAAAGTCTTTATTCATACTGTGTTATCTTATTCGTGTATAGATGTTGCTTACCTACCAGTAACTTGACATCTTTAATTGGCAACTTCATCCTGTACAACAATTAGTTTATTGCCATCGGGATTCCATTCTATTCTTGTTAAGTTATTAAGCCCAAACCTTGACATGTTGCACACTACTGACCATTTATTTAGCAATCGATCCGTTTGATTCAGTTTCAGTATTTCGCTTCCAGACGCACAGTAAATCATACCACCATGACCAATAGCAAAGTCTACACTTCCTTTAGGCATATTTCCAAGGATCTCAGACTTGCGAGAGTTCAAATCCAGTGATTTAAGAACGACACTACCGTTTGAAAGTGTCTGGGTGAAAAGAATTTTATTATCCATGTAGTGCTTAAAACACCTGCCGATATTTATGGCGAGACCTGTCGAACTATTGTTGCCCAATTCATACTGCCAAAGCTCATGTGGATCGCCTACCTTGAAGACTATGAATCCATCACCATCTAGAGGCAAGAAATAACCTATATTATCAAGATGATCAAGTAAAACTGTTGGGGCAGATGGCTTGTCAAAATGCATGACTGTCAGGTACTGACCACCGTCATCGTAGGCCCTTACGCTATAAACAGCACTCTGATCATTTGCTATATAAGGACTAAAAAGACTACTCTGTTTCGTACTGGTCAAGCGTCTTAACTCTAGTGAACTAAGATTCGCTACAAAAATATTCGTATGCAATGGATCACTTGCATTGGAGACAAAGTAGACTTCATCATTATTGACAAAGTGCGGTTGATTATTATATCCGTCTATATTGAATGCCGTCATAAGCTTGAGATCATTAACTACTAAGCTATCCTTTTCGAATGACACATTCAATAGATACATATTCGAAGCCGGCAAATCCATCTGTCCAAAGCAAAATGAGGCATGTGTAAAAATAAAAAGCAAGAAAATGACAGATCGTATTTTATATTTAAAAAACAGCATGCTTAACTCTAGAATTATGGGCGATTTAACAATGCAGATTCAAATGAAGATCATACAGGACGAACTTAAGCACCTTTATCGGATTAAGACATCATGATTTTGATTCAAGTTCAATAGATCCGGTTTCATCTGACAGCATTTTTAATCACTTTGGGTAAAAACTGCAATGAACTTTGATAATATTTTGTTCAAAGTAATGAAAAATTTGTGTAAATAGCTTTATTTTACGTCATATTGGATAAAAGAAATATGAATGTTTATCAATTGCGGACCAGCATATCTAAGCTCTTTTCTACACGCGTCATTATTGACAGCCAGTAACAATAGAAGACCAGAGGATGTGGGTGTATAAGTTTGCTAAACCTTCGAAATTATTATATCATTTTTATTAACATAAGATAAATACTGTATTTACCATGATGAATGAGCCTGTGTCAACGATTATGACAAAAGAACTTATCACTTTAAAATCTGATAACACATTGGAAGATGTCAGAAAAGTATTTTCTCAAAAGAGAATTCACCATTTACCTATTGTAGACGACAATTATGCATTAGTGGGTCTTGTCACTACTTTTGACCTATTCAAGCTGGGTAAAAGTCACGAAGAGTACAGCTCTGTAAAGGTTAGCGAAATCATGACAACTAAAATAGCCACATTAAGTCCGGAAGACAAAGTAGGTACCGCATGTGAAGTTTTCCTTGAAAATTTGTTTCATGCACTTCCAATTGTCAGTGACAATAAATTGGCAGGTCTGGTTACCAGTTTTGACGTATTAAAATATACCCATAAAAAGGAATACCCTAATCATTCTATCCATCAATTTGATTAAGCTAGAAAAAGCGCAAATGAAACGAGGTCAAAATAATCTTAAAAAGCCGGTTACAGATGAATGTGGCCGGCTTTTTCTGTTTAGTCAGAACTATTATCAACTTATATCAATAAGCTTTTATAACTAAAAAAACAGCCTTTAGCCCGGTATATAATCAAATGATGATTGAAGACCAAGTGGAATACCTACGGCCCAATAAGCCAGTAAGAAAATAGTCCAGGCAATCAAAAAGATAATTGTATATGGCAACATCAGAGACACCAAAGTACCGATACCTGTAGATTTAACATATCGTTGGCAAAAGACGACGACTAGAGGGAAATAAGGAAGTAATGGCGTAATGATATTAGATACCGAGTCACCAACTCTGTAAGCCGCTTGTGTCAAGTCAGGAGAAATACCTAAGGACATAAGCATAGGAACAAAGATTGGAGCAATTAATGCCCATTTTGCCGAAGCTGAGCCTACCAATAGATTAACAAACGCTGTCAAAAAGACAATACCAACTATCGTAACTTCTCCGGGAAGTCTCATACTTTCGAGGAAGTTAGCACCTTTCAATGCTATCAGAATACCGAGGTTTGATTCACCAAAAGCATCGATAAATAATGCGCAGAAAAAGGCCATCACGATATAATAGGACATAGTACCCATTGACTTACTCATGCTATCGATGAGATCCTTTGAGTTTTTGAAAACGCCTGATACATATCCATGAACCACACCCGGAATCAGGAATAACAAAAATATCAGTGGCACTATAGCTTTCATTAGTGGAGCTGAAAATGACACCAACGACCTTTTATCAGGATCTGTAGCGTCCGGTCCTCTGAGGGCCGAACTCTCGGGATATGACCAAAGCACCAGACCAAGTATGCCAATAAGCATAGCGGCAATGGCCCAATAAAAAGCTTTGTTTTCTTTATCTGTGACTTTTTCTTCCTTAGGCAACTCCGATTCGTCGGCATCTACAACTGTAGACTTGAGACGAGGCTCTACAATCCTATCTGTAATAAACCAACCTACTGACACGATAAGTATAGACGAAATGCCTGTAAAGAAGATATTATTCAATGGATTGAGTTGAATCTCAGGATCGAGCATTACGGCAGCACTCTGCGTAAATCCCATGATCAATGGATCAATACCCGATGGAATAAAATTGGCACTGAAACCACCACTTACCCCTGCAAATGCCGCTGCAATACCGGCAAGAGGATGCCGACCTGCTGTATAGAAAATGACACCTCCCAAAGGAATGACCAAAACATAACCTGCATCTGCTGCTGTATGTGAGATGATACCTACCAGAATAACCATAGGTGTCAGCAATGCCTTGGGTGTAAACCCCAACATTTTTTTCAAACCGATGCCGATAAAACCGGAATACTCAGCTACACCTACACCGAGCATAGCTACCAATACAATGCCCAATGGAGCAAAGCTGGTAAAAGTCGTAACCATGTTTGCTAAGAAATCCGCTAGAGACTCTCCTTTTAATAAGTTATTTACCTTCAGAGCTTCACCGGAACGAGGATCAATTTCTGAAAATGTCATACCGGAGAAAGCAGCAGATAACACCCAAATAATCAATAGCAATAAGAAAAATAAGATTGCCGGGTCAGGTAGCTTATTGCCAACTCTCTCGATGACATCCAGAAATTTAGTAACAATGCCTTTTTTCTCTGAAGTAGATGTTTCTGCCATGTGTAATTTTTTAATTAGTTTGGCTAATGTATGAAAAATATATCTTTACTTCAGAATGATGGTATTATTTTCCTATACAAGGCGTATAAGCACTTTAGCTCGTACCGATGGAGAATTCTACAATCGATAAGTCAAAGCCAATTTTATTCTTAACTTTACTATCACTCATGAATAGAGAGTGTACTTTAGAGTGGCGATATCACTAACGAATTGCATCAGCGATGTGCAGTGGTGGCATAGCGAAGCGGAGCCAGACTCGATGTAGCTAAAAGCGGAATCGAGGCCGAACGAATAGTGAGCCACGAAACGTAGCGACCCCCTACCCAACTCATTTGGGTAGGGGGTGATGCCCAAAAGAAGTAAATAAAACATACGCCATGAACACATATAAAATCGTATTATAAACAATCACATCATAATGAAAACATGTAGATTGTGCCAGCAGAATATACGGCCCAAGAAGGTGACCGGGGACGATGGTATAGCTTATGATTATTGCCCACATTGCCATGTCGTGATAGCGCCTATCCATGAGCTGCCTGATGCGACATACGAGAAATCAAGGTACGACCTGCATGACAACAGGCCTGATGACGCAGGATATATTGCCTTTTTGTCCAGAGCTATCAATATGGCGTCTCCATATATTCACGCGGAGAGCAATATTCTGGATTTTGGATGCGGGCCGTCGCCGGTATTGTGTATGGAAGTCGAAAAACGATTCAATTGCTCTTGCTTAGCTTATGATCCATTTTATCAAAATGTAGATATCGAAGGGAAGGCTCCATATGACCTCATCTTTTCTACTGAGGTATTTGAGCATTTTCACAATCCCGGTGAAAGTATTGAGCAAGTTGTTGCCTTACTTAAAGATCAGGGTCTATTATGCATAATGACCGAATTGTACAATTCATTAGAGCAGTTTCAAACATGGTATTATACAAGAGATGAGACCCATGTCACTTTTTATCATAAAAGTACATTGGGAATATTTGAACACTTGTTTGGCATGAAACTACTGGAAACAGATGGTAAACGAGTCCATTTATTCAAAAAGCAAAAGACATAATGAGCAAGGAAATAGATAATGTCATATCGTGGAAGGATTTTGAAAGCGTCGACATTCGCGTCGGTACAGTTATCACGGCCAATCCACTAGCAACAGCAGTAAAGCCGGCTTACGTACTGGAAATAGATTTTGGCCATATGGGCATAAAAAAATCGTCGGCTCAATTGACAGCCCTCTACTCCCCGGAGAGCCTGATAGGACGCCAAGTATTAGCAGTGGTCAACTTTCCACCTAAACAAATAGCAAATATCATGTCAGAATGCTTGGTGCTTGGCCTTTATGCAACAGATGATTCAGTCGTGTTGATACAGCCTGATAGGACTGTTTATAACGGCTGTAAATTAGGCTAAAAGGCATCAAAGAAAGATGTCAGGCATGAGATCAGCATTCGGATCAACTGCATACTGGTCAAGGTTGTCAACCCTCTCACTTTTCAAGACATCTTCGTCGATGAAAAACTGGCCATTACAGCTCTTGAAATCTCTTTTCAATATATGATAAGCTGCGTCCGCTACTATTTCTGGCTTTCTGGAGGCTCGTACCATTTCTTCACCACCCAGTAAGTTTTGCACCGCAGCTGTGGCGATGGTTGTTTTGGGCCAAAGGGCGTTTACACCTATCTTTCCTGCATACTCTACAGACAGACCATTAACGACCAGACTCATGCCATACTTCGCAATGGTGTATGCCAGATACATACCAAACCACTTGGGTGCAACGTCTAATGGAGGGCTTAAAGTCAAGATATGAGGATTCTCACTTTTCAATAGGTGAGGAATGCAAAGTTTTGAAGCCAGAAAAGTACCTCGCGTGTTGATCGCATGCATCAAGTCATATCTCTTCATATCCGTAGACAGGGTATCACTGAGATTGATAGCGCTGGCATTATTGATCAAAATATCAATACCGCCAAAAGCGTCAACTGCCGAATTAATGGCTGACTGCACGTTATCCTCATCTCTAATGTCCATTTTGATAGCAATGGCCTGACCACCAGCAGCTTCTATCTCTTCAGCTGCGGTATGAATAGTACCTTCAAGTTTGGGGTGTGGCTCATCTGTTTTTCCTGTAATCACAATATTAGCGCCTTCAGAAGCTAATTTTTTTCCAATGGCCAGACCTATTCCTCTCGTAGACCCTGTAATAAATACGGTTTTGTTTTTAAACATATTCTTTAGTTATATCCTGTTGTAATCATTTAAATGCTTTCAATGCTTTAATACAATCGTCTATCATCTGTTCTGAGACATCCATATGCGTTACAAAGCGAACCGTTCGATCGCCAAAAGCTGATGCTTTAATATGTTGTAAAGATAAGTAATGAAGCATATGGTCTGCTGTGTAGTCATGCTTGAGGTCGAAGATAACAATATTAGTTTTGACTGGTCTAACTTTGTCGACATAATCACACATTTTTAATGCCTCTCCTAGCTTTTTAGCTCTGTCATTATCAAGTTTTAATCTTTCAACATGGTGGTCTAGAGCAAAAATACCAGCTGCTGCAAGGTAGCCGGCTTGCCTCATACCTCCACCAAATACTTTGCGCCACCGGCGTGCTTTATCAATAAAGGGCTTAGATCCAATTAAAACTGAACCAACTGGTGCGCCCAATCCTTTTGATAGGCAGATGGATACCGAATCAAACAAAGGCCCAATACTTTCAGTTGGATCACCTGTCTCTACAATGACATTAAACAACCGCGCACCATCCAGATGTATTTTGAGATTGTGGTTGTGGGTTGTTTGACTAATGGTTTTCAATTGCTCCAAGGTGTAATAATTGCCTCCTGCTTTGTTAGCACTATTCTCTATGACGACCAGCTTGGACTGGGGCAACCAGTCATACAGAGGTTTTACAGCTGATTTTATTTGACTTGCATCCAATATGCCGTCTATACCATCTATCAGATGGATTGAAACACCGGAATGAATGGCCCAGCCTCCGTTTTCGTATTGATAAATATGGCTGTTTTTTTCGCAGATGACCTCATCCATGGGCTGGGTATGGCATTTGATGGCCAATTGATTACTCATTGTGCCTGACGGGCAAAACAAAGCAGATTCATGACCGAACATCGCCGCTAATTTATTTTCTAAACGGGACACCGTGACATCCTCCTTAAAGACATCATCTCCTACCTCTGCCTTCATCATTGCCTGGAGCATCTGTTGTGTTGGCTTAGTGACTGTGTCGCTGATAAGATTTATTAAAGGCATATTGCTGAAATTGACTGGTGTAATAATACAAATTACTCTATTAATCAAAGTGCCTATTTCGACTAAACTTAAAATTTATATAACCTCTGCAACTACAAAGATTGAACCGCAAGCACAGATCAAATCATTGGTGCCGGCATTGCGAATAGCAGCATTATAGGCATCAGCTGCTGAGCCGTAAGATATGCCCTTTAAGCTATGTGCTCTGGCCATCTCTAATAATTGATCGGCATCCATACCTCGAGGGATGTCGGGTTTGCAGAAGTAGTAATGTCCTTTGGTGGGTAATAGCTCCAAAACAGGATTAATATTTTTATCAGTTACGGTACCAAAAACAACATGTAAATCATCGTATGGAATACTGTCTATTTCTTTGAGCAGAGCTTCCATACCATTGACATTATGAGCACTGTCCAATACGATAAAAGGACTATGTTGAATGACATCAAACCTGCCTAAGAAGTTATAGTCTTTCCTGAGTGATGCTATCGTTTTTTCAAACACCTCAGGTGTGAACTTTATGTCAGCAATATCACCTAGCCAACGCAAAGCACTATAGGCTGTTGACAAATTTTTCAACTGGTAATTGGCCATTAAATCTGTAGGAGACGCATTAATCTCAATGTTTCCATCATGAATCACCTTGATCCCTTTTGACTTATCGAGGTTGTCCTCCCACTCAATACGGGTGTAATCCTCTGCAAATTTAAGGGTCGCATATTCATTGTCAGCCTTTTTAATAAAAACGTCCTCGACCTCTCGTTGTCGTTCTCCGATTAAGACCGGTGTACTACGTTTAATGATACCGGCTTTCTCACCTGCTATCTGAACAAGAGTATCGCCTAAGAAGGCCTGATGATCATAGCCGATATTGGTAATCACAGATAACAATGGCTCAATCACATTCGTAGAATCCAATCGACCTCCCAGACCTACTTCTACGATAGCAAAATCAACTTTTTCATGTTTGAAGTATGAAAACGACATCGCCACCAATAGTTCGAAGTAAGATGGATTGATCGCTTCTATTAAAGCCTTATTATCATTGATAAAGTCAGTAAAGAAATCCTCATCAATAAACTGACCGTCAATCTTTATCCGCTCCTTGATATCCTTGTAATGGGGAGATGTATACAAGCCGGTTTTATAACCCATTTTTGTCAGACATCCGGCTATCACATGTGAAACACTCCCCTTCCCGTTGGTACCGCCTACATGTATACTTTTAAAATATCTCTCGGGATTTCCCAGCGCTTCTAAGATGGCCTTAATATTGGTGAGGTCTTTTTTAAATGCCATAGGGCCTACACGCTGAAACATAGGTAGACGGGCATAAAGATAATCCAGAGTATCTTTGTACGTCATACAGGATGTTATTGGCTAGTGTTGCTAAGAGCCTTAGAGCGGAGCTTTTGCAAAAACGGTGAAGCAAAAATAAAATCTCTCAAAATATCATTATCTGTCCTAAGTACTTCAGACCTGTGACCTTTCCATGCCAGATGACCATCGACCAACAAATTGATATTCTCCCCTATTTCCATGACGGAGTTCATGTCGTGTGTATTTATGATGGTTGTCATTTTATTTTCTATTGTAATTGATTTTATAAGTTCATCAATGACTAAAGAGGTTTTAGGATCGAGTCCTGAATTGGGCTCATCACAAAATAGATACTTAGGTTTCATAACAATGGCTCTTGCTATACCCACCCTTTTTTGCATACCACCGCTGATCTCTGAAGGGAATCTATTATTCGTCCCCTCTAATGAAACCCTTTCTAAAACCTCATCAATACGATTTTGCTTTTCTGATGAAGTCATATTGGTAAACATATTCAATGGAAAGCCAATATTCTCATTTACAGTCATAGAGTCAAAGAGTGCTGAACTTTGAAAAAGCATGCCGATTTTAGATCTTATGGGCTTTGTTTTCTTAGGAGACAACTCACTGAATAACACATCGTCATACCACACCTTACCTGATGTAGCTCTATATAACCCTACTAATATTTTTAAAAGAACTGTCTTTCCAGAACCACTTCTTCCGATGATCAGATTGGTCTTACCTGTCTCGAATACAGTTGAAATCCCTTTTAAGACTTCATTTTCCCCAAATGACTTAAATATATTTTCTGCTTTAATCATATCGTTTAACCGGTCAATATTACTGCAATAATGTAATCCGCTAATAGTATTAATATACTACTGAATACTACTGAGTTTGTACTAGCTTTTCCCAATTCAATGCTGCCTCCTGTCACATAATAACCCTGATAACAAGAAACTGAGGTCAATATGAATGCAAAAACAACTGCTTTTACATACATCATATACACATTGAATGGTTCAAAAAATGAACGTGTACCTCTTACATATTCTTCTTCCGTAATGATGCCTGTAGGAACACTTGCTAAATAGCCACCCATTATACCTACAAATGCTGATACCGTCACCAATATAGGAATCATGGTTAATCCGGCTATAATTTTTGGAGTGATAAGATAATTGGCTGAATTGAGACCCATTACATCAAGAGCATCGATATGTTCTTTCTGGCGCATACCACCTATCTCTGATGCAAAACTTGAGCCTACCTTACCAGCCAAAACAAGGCAAGAAATGGTAGGTGCTAACTCGATGATAGTGATATCCCTCACAATGTAGCCAATGTAATAAGGAGGAATCATGGTACCTCCCAATTGATAAGAGAATTGAACTGCTGTCACCGCTCCGATAAATATAGATATGAGCGCAATGATGATTAATGACCCAATCCCAATATTATACATCTGACGAACGGTCTCTTTCCAATACATACTAAACTTCTCCGGCCTTGCTACAGCCTTGCTGAGCATGAGTATGTACCGCCCAAAATGATGAAAAAACTTTAGAATCATAAGTTTATTTGTCTATATGTATCCTTTTTTCTCTAGCCTTAAAGTACACAATATGAGAAAAGTTTGTATCTAACACAGTCTATTAAACCCATTTTATGAAATACCCATCTATTTCAACATGGAATCACTACTGATTAAAAAATCTCGCCGGTCTTCATCTCGAAGCTATCATGTTTCAAGTACGCCATGACATCTTCACACATTAAATAAACCTCATTAACGTAATCCAGATTTTAAAATCGACTTGCTCCGGCTACCCTTCTAATAATCCACCATATCCATAGGTGATCAATAATGATCAGAAAAGGAATTGCATCCGATATATCACAAAATTATAATATTTTTTCGAACTTCACCTTATGAATAAAAACATGTCACACAAGAATATTGTCATTACAGGTGGTACGAAAGGTATAGGGTTAGCGATTGCTCGCACTTTTGCATCCGAAAACTTCAATCTCATTCTTTGCTCGAGAACAAAGAATGACCTTTTAAGCGTGTCTGACTTATTGACTTATACATATGACGTAGATGTAAACACTTACGCTGTTGATCTTGGCGATCAGTCGTCATTGCAGTCATTCATTACAGAAATCAAACAACAATACAGTAGTATTGATATCCTGGTTAACAATGCAGGATGGTTCGTTCAGGGTGATATTATCACTGAACCCGATGATCATCTGCAAAAGATGCTCAATACCAATGTCATTGCACCATACTACCTTTGCAAATACTTAATTCCAAATCTATCAAAGAGTGATCATCCGCACATATTCAATATAGGATCGATCACCACTAAGGCTGCTATACCTAATGTCGGCTCGTATGCCATATCAAAATATGCTCTGAAAGGATTGACAACAACACTTAGACATGAACTTATAGATACCAAAATAAAAGTTACAGATGTTATTCCCGGCGCGACCTATACCAGCTCCTGGGATGGAGTTGATATAGACCCGGACAGGTTGATAGATCCCTCTGATGTCGCACAAAGTATTCTTTCTGCGTACAATCAAAGTCCACGAAGTGTGGTAGAAGAAATAATCATCAGACCCATGAAGGGCGACCTATAAGTCAAAATTGCAAATCACCAATTTAAAGAAAGGTTCATGAATCATATTCCTTTTCATCACGTCCCTCCCAGCCGGGAAGACCTCTTAAAAACAGCCATGGAACAATACAATATCATGACTACTAGAAGGTCTATCCGAGAGTTTTCTGACAAGCCTGTGGACAAGTCAGTGATTTCATATCTTATTCAAATAGCTTCATCTGCACCTTCGGGAGCCCATAAACAGCCCTGGACCTTTTGTGCAGTCAGTGACCATACCTTAAAACGCGACATCAGAATTGCCGCCGAGAAAGAAGAATACGAAAACTACCATAGTCGCATGAGCGAAAACTGGAAAGAAGACCTTAGACCGCTAGGTACAGACTGGCACAAACCATTTTTAGAAATAGCACCCTGGCTCATTATCATCTTCAAAAAACCATATGATTTAGTCGAAGAAAAAAAATCACCCAACTACTACGTCATGGAATCCGTCGGTATCGCAGCAGGATTCCTTATCAACGCCATCCATCAAGTTGGATTAGTGACACTGACGCATACGCCGAGCCCTATGAATTTTCTAAATACTATATTAGACAGACCAAGCCATGAAAAACCTTTTCTACTTTGCCCTGTGGGCTACCCCGCAGAACATACGTCAGTACCGGATCTCAAGCGAAAAAGTCTGGAAGAAGTAGCCGTTTTCTACGAATAGTTTAAACCCATATTAAACATTTTTACCGGTAACTTCATAAAGCAAAAGTCATAAGAAGAGAATTGGTATACCAGAATTATGCATTGAAAATTCGTAATGAGGGTTAAAATTTACATCGACCTTATGATTAGCAGATATGGATTGATTACTTTTGCACCGTTTTTACTGAATATTTCATCTAGACATCACTAAAGTGCTTTTAAGTGATGTTAAAAGTGAAAGTATAAAATGGACTTAGATAGTATTTCAAGCGTTGGCACAAAGCTTATGAACAGAATAGATCACTTATATATAGGCTCGTAAACGACGAAAATATCTATTGATAAAGTAGTATAAAATTGGAGATTAATTTATTAGATTTATACATAGCTACCTTAGCTTCACTTTTCTCAGTGGTCAATCCGTTGGGTGCTGTACCGGTATATCTAGCCATGACACCTGATTACGAATACAAGCAAAGAACCAAGACTGCTTTTTTCACAAGTCTCTATTTTATACTTATTTTGATGGGCTTTTTTCTATTGGGAAGTTATATACTGAGCTTTTTTGGCATCTCTATCAATGCTATGAGGATAGCAGGTGGCCTTGTCATTCTTAATTCGGGCTATACCCTACTCTCGGGCGATATGGGCTCAAAAAGAGGTATCGATGAGTCTGTCAAGAAGGAAGCCAAGGAGCAAGAAGATATTTCTTTCACACCGATGGCCATGCCTTTGTTGTCTGGCCCCGGATCCATATCTTTATTGATCAGCCTCAATGCCAGCCACCCTGCGATTGACAGTACCCTTGTCATAGCATCGGTCATTGTAACTACAGGTATTATCGTTTATCTCATATTAAGACTTGCGCCATTCTTATCTAATCTCCTCGGGGTATCAGGCTTGAAAGCGGTTACCCGTATCATGGGTTTTATCGTAATGGCCATTGCAATCCAATACATCATAACAGGAGTTTACAACTTAATTCAAGACTTATAATTCTGTAAGGTTGTAAAGATTATAATTTGTTTTGGGCATCACCCTATTCCTTGCGTCATAGGGTCGCTACGTTGCAGGGCTCCCTGAACGGTCGGCCTCTGCTTCACTACAGTTACGCAGAGTCTGGCTCCTGTCGTCGCCACCCTTTCACATCGCTGATGCAATACAGCAGAAAAAACGACTCTTTGAGAAGCACATCAAAGTTACAAGAAGCTACCATAGCTTTGTATCAAACTATGCTTCATAATGGCAGTCATTATATCAGAAATATGCATTAGAAAATGTCTGTAGGCTGTCTCAGGGCTTTTTATGGTTGATTCATTTTTATCTGGATAGACTTACTATTGCCGTCATAGCTAAATGCACAATCTTTATATGAAGGTGCCGACATGACAATCTTGGGGTTACCCGAGAAACCATAAGGCTCCTTAGGTATACCAAAGGTTTTTTTATCCATCACTGCATTTCCATTGAGATCCTGAAATGCAGAAATCCCATATTCACCACTTTTGAGGTCATCTATGTTTAAAGTGCATTTTTCTTTGCTGCATGGAAGCTCATACCATTTGTAAACATCCTCCGTAGCAAATTTCTCATTCTCCGTATAAACAGCAACTAATATAGTGGACTCCTTTGCTGTTAGATTTTCAAAATGTACGGATAATTGAGCTTCAGACTCAGAGGCAAATGCGATGAAAAGAAATAGAAAAACAAATATTCTCATTGTTGATTTTAGTTTGAAATTTATCAATATGTAACTGCTATAGAGCACATTACTTTATCAATACCCTTAACAGGAAGATTTATGTTTTCAATAAATGCAGTTAATCTCTTAACTCATCATAGGAAGAAATGTTGCTATCTCGCTGCAAAATCATTAATAAATGGCAAAATTCAATTTGTCAAATGGCTAGCAAATACTATTACAAGCATATGGAAATGTCTGTTGTAAATCAGTCAAGTGTCATGGATCACTTGTTTTTTCTGGGGACTAACACATAAGATGTCAAAAGATCAACAATTGGCTAATCGGTTCATAGCCTTTTTTCTTGATAAGAACATGTGAGAAATACATCCATGTGGCAGGGT